>CAZJIT010000131.1:0-1550 GCA_964546155.1 uncultured Candidatus Peribacteria bacterium | reverse complement strand
CATTACTCCTTTCCCCAAAAAACGCAAGCAGATCCCATGGACAAAAATAAAAAGTATTTCGAAATAAAAAACCCGCCAAGGGGCGGGTTGATAAAATTTGTTTTGGTTTAGCGTTTTGACCACTGTGGTGAGCGACGAGCACCATGCAAACCTGGCTTTTTACGCTCTTTGCTGCGGGCATCACGTGTGAGCAAGCCAGCACGTTTTAGGGTAGGACGCAATTCTGCATCATTTGCTACGAGCGCACGAGCAATTCCGTGACGAGAGGCTTCAGCCTGACTCTGCAATCCACCACCTGAAACAACGACTGTAACGTCGAAATTTTTATCTTGCTCAGTTTTCTTAAGAGGGGAGAGAACTGATCCTGCCATTTCTGAGGTAGAAAAATATTCTTTCAAATCTTTTTTATTTACCTCTACCTTACCTGATCCATTCGGATAAATGCGTACACGAGCAGTTGCTCTTTTACGCTTACCGATTGCGTATGAATATTGTTTTTCAGACATCTTTATTCTTTAAATTAAATTTCAAGTGGAGTAGGTTGTTGAGCTGTATGTGGGTGCTCATTTCCAGCATAAATCTTAAGGCGACTAGCCATGATTTGGTTGTTGAGCTTGTTTTTTGGAAGCATTCCCTTCACAGCTTTTCTTATGATTTCCTCCGGCTTTTCAGCACGAAGTTTTGATAGGGGAGTCTGCTTAAAACCACCTGGATAACGAGAGTGGCTGTAATACATTTTTGCATCTTCCTTTTTTCCTGTCACACGCACCTTTTCGGCATTGATAACTATCACACCATCTCCGCAGTTTTTTGCAGGATCAAATGTAACTTTGTTTTTGCCACGGATCACAACGGCAATTTTCTCAGCTATCTTACCCAAGACTTTACCATCAGCGTCGATAATGTGCCATTTTTCAGTTGGAGTTTTTGTAGTCATTTTCTATTCTTATTTTACTAGTTCGATTTGAACCATGAGTGCAGCGTCTGAGTCACGATAACCAATTTTATTTACCTTGGTGTATCCGCTAGATTGCTTTTCATAGCGTTGTTTAAGTTCTTGCATGAGCTTACGAGAAGCATTTTTATCAAGAACCACTGAGTTGATTTCACGGATTGCAATTGCTTCCGGTTTGGTCTTGGCAGTTGTAATAAGACCCTCCACGATAGGAGTAACAGCCTTAGCTTTAGCTTGAGTAGTTTTAACCTTCTCGTAAAGAAGGACACTGGTAGCCATATTTCTGAGCATAAGGTCACGATGGTCTGCGAGTCTGCCGAGTTTGGAGATGTTTTTCTTGTGTCGCATTTTTTATAATTGTATGGAAATATTATTCTTCGTTATCAAATTTAAGTCCTTTCTTGTGAAGTGCCTCTTCGATCTCAGAGAAAGCCTTTTTGCCGAAACCACGGAGATTGAGAAGTTGTGGTTCTGTATATTTTACAAGCTTTTCGATTGAACCCACATCGCCATTGATAAGGGCATTGAGTGTGCGAGGTGAAAGGTCGAGAGTTTCGATTGGAGTGTATGATTCTTGCTCAGAATCTTCCTCTTC
>CAZJIT010000130.1:0-1588 GCA_964546155.1 uncultured Candidatus Peribacteria bacterium | reverse complement strand
AATTTTTCGGCGTTCATCGACCTCAAAAACTACACAAGTGGCACGCACACCGTCCGCATCTCGGCGCTCACTGAAAATCCGCTCGTCACGATTCAGCGCATCGAGCCGGCCGAAATCGAGCTCACGCTAGAGGAAATCACGAGCAAGGAAGTGCCGGTCAGCATCGACATTTCCGGAGAAGTTTCCCCGAATTTTGAATTGAAAACTCCAGTGCTCGAGTTCGAGAGGATCATCATCACCGGCGCCAAAAGCAAAATCGAGCAGGCTAGCGAGGCGATTGCCACTGTGAAACTCAATGGCAAAGAAGAAACCGACATTCTCAAGACGTGGCCACTGGAAATCTACGACAGCGAAATGCAACCAATCACCGGTCTGACCCTCGAGAAATCGAACATCGCCGTGACAATCCCGCTGCGACAGGTGACGGTGAGCAAGACCGTGGGCACGAAAGTCAAACTTGTCGGGGCTGAGGAAAACACGGATTATTACGTGAGCAAAATCACCTCCGACCCGCTTTTCATCGACATTCGTGGGGAAAATTCGCTTTTGCAGGGGATTAATTTGATCGAAACCAAACCGATCGACGTGAGCCAAATTAGCCGCAACACCACCCACACCGTGAATTGGAATTTGCCGGAAAATATCTCACTCGCTCAGACCAGCCCCAAAGTCGCCATTGTTTCACTCGAGGTCGCTAAGCAAGAATCCGTCCGCAAAATTTCCGCTAAAATCTCGAGCAAGCAAAATTATGAACCATCGACCATCACCCTGACGGTCAGCGGGCCGATCGAGGAGCTGGACGACATCAACACGGATAATTTTCAAGTGCGAGTAGGGGAGTCGGAGAGCGCAAATCTGGAAATCACGAAAGAAATGATTATCGTTCCGCAGGGGTTCACGATTATTGATTACGAGCCGAAGTCGATTTCCCGCAAATAATCTTGACTTTTGGCTATTTTCCGCTAAAATCGGCGTACTTTTATTTCTCGTGGGGAGCAGTCCTCACGCTAAGTCCATAGAAATATGACAAATGAAACCAAGCTCTATGAGCTAATGTTCCTCGTTCCGGGGAGCGTATCAGTCGATGAGGCTGACAAGGCCTTCAAGGAGGTCAAAGAAGAAATCGCTACTCTAGGCGGTGGTGTTCACAGTGAAGAAAGCTGGGGACGTCGCCAGCTAGCTTACCAAGTAGCCAAGAGTGACTACGGGTATTATTTCGTAGTACGCACCAACCTCGAGCCTGCCAAAACACAGGAGCTCAGCAATTTTTGCCGCCTCCACCGTGACATCGCACGCTTTTTGGTTATCGCGCTCCCTGCCGACTACACACCGGTAGATTACTCTGAGGTGAAGACTAAATTCGGTGGTCGTGTAAAGGAAGAAACTCCAGAAGCCGAGGGCAAAGCCGACGTCAAGAAACCAGCTCCAAAAGTTGAGGAAAAAGTAGAGGAGAAAAAAGAAGAAAAATCAGAACCTAAAAAAGAGGTTAAATCTGAGAAAAATCTCGACGACATTCTCAGTGACCTCGACGCCAAAATTTAATTCAAACTAAAACAATATCATGAGTAAAAAATGCAAATTTTGTAAG
>CAZJIT010000129.1:0-1626 GCA_964546155.1 uncultured Candidatus Peribacteria bacterium | reverse complement strand
GATTTTCTTTCTTGTACAAAATGGTAAATGCGCAAAGTATTGTAAAAGATATTTTGCAAAAAAATAATCTCTTGAGTGAGTGTAAAGATGGCATTTTGAAAAAAAAGGTGGTGGTAATATAATAACCAATAATCAAAAAGAGCGTGCAAAATAAAGCACGCTCCTTTTTATTTTAGCTGAGAAAAAAATGGACGGTACATGTCTTCTTCTGGATCGATGTGTAATTCGTCTGGATCGACATGATCACAAAAAGAAATCGGAGCATCGGTAACAATGGCGAGTGGCTGGCATTCACTCCCCTCTCCCATGACGAGGGTAGATGCGGTGGCCAGACTGTCGGCGACATCTGTGCGAGAAAATTGCATTATTCGACCAAAAATATCTGGGGTGTTGCGGTAGTCTTTTATGCCTTTGAATCCGGCATAACCCAAAGCCACCCCTGAAACACCGGCACGCAAGGGAATGGTGCGACTATCTGTGATCAGTATGCCAAGATTTTTTAAATTGTAGTGTGCACGAATTTTGTCACGAAGGTCAGAAGCGGTCTGAAAGCTGTCGTGAGGAAGAAGAATAACTTTGCCGTTGGAATTGGACTCGTCTATGCCGGCTGAGGCCATCAGCATTCCGTCCTTCACGGTAAGCCAAACATATTTGGTTTCTATCGCCACATCGCTCTCTGCTTTGATGAGATTTATTTTGTCTTGTTTATTGTTGATGATAGCAGTGCGCCCCTCGGACAAGGCAATGATTTTGGAGGTAACAACCAGAACGGAATTTTCGGCAAGAACAGGAATGTGTTCAGCAATAAAATCTATGAGATTTTCATTTTCTTTGAAGATGCGGGTTTTGATTGGGTTGATTTGCATTATTTGTTTTCACGTAAAAGATAAATCCCCAAATACGAAAGTGGGGTGTAAAGAAAACCCATGGCAACCTTGTAAAGCCACCAAGTGATGATGACACTAACAATAGTTTCATCGGAATAAATACCGTAAAAAGCAATCAGGGTAAAAATTACAGAATCAAGAAGTTGGGACCATAAATTTGAAAGGAGGGAGCGTAACCAAAAAGCCTTAATCTGCATTTTTTCACGAAAGAAGAAAAATGAGATTACGTCTTGGTATTGGGCAATGAGAAAAGCTACCAGCGAGGCGATCGCCACACGAGCAGAAATGCCAAAAATTTGATCGTAACTCGCCTGCGCCCAGAGTCCGTCCGAAGACCAAGGCATGCTCAAGGAAAGATAGGAATAAAGAATGAAAATCGCCGTGGTGAGAAATCCCGCAAGCACAAAAAATTTGGCAATGGATTTGCCGTAAACCTCGCCTACTACGTCGGTCATGAGAAAAACAAACGGAAAAGAAAAAACTGCCACGGAGAGGTGCGAACCAAAAAGAAAGGGCATGAGTTTGAGGCCGAGGGTGTTGGCGGCAAAAAGAGAAGCAAGATAAATCGAAAGAGCAACAATAAGTCTTTGGAATGATTTTTCAGGAAGTTGTATCATGATAAAATAAATTAATTTTTAAAACAGGGATTAATAATTTATTTTAGGAATCCTGACCACGTACGAAGTTTATTGTTGTGAATCATCTAAAAAATGGTTTCTTGTTTTCGACTTTATTATAT
>CAZJIT010000128.1:0-1656 GCA_964546155.1 uncultured Candidatus Peribacteria bacterium | reverse complement strand
GGTCGGAGGTCTTGGGATTTGGGGCGGAATGATCGGCTTTTTTCTAGCTTTGTTCTATCAATGCAAAAAAAATAAAGAGTTATTTTTAAGATGGCTGGACGTGATTATCGTTGCCATCATGCCAATGATATCAATTATTTATTTCGGAATGTTTTTCGATGGAACAGGTTATGGCTCTCCGACTAATTTACCGTGGGGTGTCAGCTTTGAAAACATTGCCATACCCTTCACAATCCCCATTCACCCTCTCCAACTCTACATGAGCTTGATTTCTCTAGTGACTTTTCTTGTTGGGCGCAAGACGCTCATCACCAAAAAAACGAACGGTGTTACGAGCATAGTTACCTTATTATTTTTTGTAGTTGGATATTTCTTGCTTAATTTTTTGAGGGGAGATAGCACTTTCACTTATGCCGGGCTACATTTATCGCAATACTTAGCAATATTCACTTTCGTTATCGTTTTAACGCTATTTTTTGTACAAAAACTAAACACTAAAAAATGAATGAAGCTCTTCAGCTGGAGGCGCTGTTCTCCTCACCAATCTTTGAAATAGCACTCAAGGGAACTCTGATTTACCTCGCAATCTTTTGGATTGCGCTGATTATTTGGGTAGCTCGTGATGTAATTAACCGCACCAACAACCTATTTTTTCAAATTATGATGATAGCTCTAAATATCATCTTGCCAGTTTTTGGGTTATTGGTTTATCTTATTATTCGCCCAAACAAAACTCTCGTAGAAAAATACTATGAAGAAATAGAATATCGAGCCTTGGCTGAAGGGGCAGAGCAATCCCTCATGCATTGCCCAAAATGTGGCACAGATGTGGATAGAGATTTCGTATTTTGCCCAAACTGCGCAAGCCAACTCCGCAAATCATGCACCAAATGTAAAAAACTCATTGACGTAAAATATAAAATCTGCCCATACTGTGGCACAAAGCAAGTTAAAACTTCTAAAAAATAATTTAATTTTAATTTCCAAAAACAATGGATATCACAAAAATCTTTGATCTCGGGTATTTATTTACCATCACACCAGGAATGGACTTTGCCTACATGAACTTTTTCGTGATTTTATTCGGGCTGCTTGTTTTCGCCGGAATTGGCATTTATTTGAGTGCCAAATTTCACAACAATAGCCTCTATGTCAGAGCCGTGCGTTCACTTCCTTGGACTTTTGTAACTTACGGTTTATTTGGCTATCTCTTCCTCTTTTTCCGCTCGCAAAATGCACCGTATCTGTCTATGCGTATTTGGTTTTTGCTTTACGTCGCTTGGGCGATTTATGCCATTTACTGTGCAATTATTTCCGCTCGCAAAGATTATTTCGGTCGCAAATCCATGCAAATTCAACGCAAATCTCAAACAAAAACTAAAAATTATCTCCCACAGAAAAAATCTCATCGCAAAAAGAAATAAATCAAAAAAAATAGCGCCTCAGAAATGAGGCGTTTTATTTTGCCTCAGAAAACGGACAAATACCTTTAAAATCACAAAATCCGCAAGTGAACTGATCTGGTTTTGCTTGGAAATTTTTAGCTTCTATGCCGGCAATCGTCTCACGAATTTCTTTTTGGTATTTCTCGATCTGCTTAGAATCACGCACCGTGCTAACCTTCACATTATCCGGCAAAAACACGAGTGTTAATTT
>CAZJIT010000127.1:0-1675 GCA_964546155.1 uncultured Candidatus Peribacteria bacterium | reverse complement strand
GTGCGTTTGGTATCAAATCTGCGATTTTTTGCGAGCTGACTTTGGATTTTTGTTCCTCGGTATCTCTGGCCGCAAAAATATCCACGATGCAAATCTCGTCTGCGGCGGAGAGTGATTTTGCGAATTCGTGTAAAAATGTGAAGCTTCTCGAAAACTGATGTGGCTGGAAAACCGCCAAGATTTTTTTGTCGGGAAATTGCTCACGGGCCGAGGAGAGAAGTGCTTCGATTTCCACAGGGTGATGCGCATAATCACTGATAAATTTTGCGCCGTTTTTCTCTCCCAAAAACTCAAAACGCCGACCCGCCCCTCGATAATTTTCGAGGCCTTGTTTGGTTTTTTCCGTGGATAAATTCAGTTTTTCAGCCAGTTTCCAAATCGCCGCAGCGTTGTGTCGATTGTGTTTGCCCGGGATTTGCAGTTTTACATTTTCCGGTAAATTCTCCGCATCAAAATAAATCACCTCGCAATTCACCGCTTGAATTATTTTTTCAGTGTTTGGGTTGTTTTTGGGAAGGAAAATCGCTCCGTCCTGCGGAAGTTTTTGGGCGAATTTTACGAAAGCCTGAACGTAACTTTCTGGGTCGGGGTAGGTGTCGGGGTGGTCGTAGTCCAACGTCACGATGACGAGATATTTCGGATTTAGTCCGAGGAAATTATGGCGATACTCGCACGATTCAGCGATTGCCCAGTTGCTTTGTCCGTTGCGAAAATTCCCGTCGGGAAGCTGAGGAATCGGGCTGCCCACGAAGACTGTCGGATCGAGTTCATTTTCCAAAAATGCGAGAGTGCAGAGGGCGGTCGTGGTCGTCTTGCCGTGCGTGCCGGCGATGGCGATGAGATCTCGATTTCCCAAAACTCTGCCCACGCCCTGAAAATAATTTATCTGTTCAATTTTCAATTCAGCGGCTTTTTGACGTTCGGGATTGTCAGTCGGGATCGCCTCGGAATAAACCACCAAATCACATTTTTCCGGCAGATTTCCGGCGTTGTGCTCGTTATAAAATTTCAATCCCAAGGAAATTAATTTTTCAATGACTGCATTTTTGCTCTGATCTGAGCCGCTGACGACGTAGCCATTCGCCAAAAAATAGCGAGCTAAAGCGCTCATTCCGCTTCCTCCGACGCCGATGAGATGTACTATTTTCATATGGGTCATTCTACGCTAAAATGATATCACTTGCCAATTATTTCTCAGAAGTGAAAAGTACATTCAACAAAAAAATCATTCGCTCTATCGGTGTTGTTGTTGGTTTATTTGTTTTTTCGGTTTTGTTTTTTCAATACCTCAAGTCGAATTACGATGATTATCGTTTGCAGATGAGCATTCAGTCTTTCGAGGAGCGCAATCGCAATCTGGCTGCCAAGATCGAGGGGCAGAAGACTGATTATTTGTATTTTACTTCCGATGCCTATCTCGAGAAATACGCCAAGAGCGCTTTGGGATTGAGTTTGCCGGGGGAGAAGGTGATCGTGCTCGAGGACAAGCCGGTCAATGGTCAGAAATTATTTGAAAATTATGATCCGGATTACGAGTTTGCGCTGATGTCGAATTCTGAAAAATGGCAGCTTTATTTCTTTGGCGATCCGGTGACCGTTTCCAAACACATTTCAAAATAATGAAAGAATTAGGCGTTGTTATCCCGACTTACAATCGCTGCGAGATAGTTTTGCG
>CAZJIT010000126.1:0-1756 GCA_964546155.1 uncultured Candidatus Peribacteria bacterium | reverse complement strand
GATTCGAGCCCGAGCACATGATTACCAGTGTTTCGTCCCCGCTTTTTCTCATTTCGGATAAGATCTCAATTCCGCAAAGTCTGAGTCCGAGAACATTATCCAAAATAATCAAATCCCAACCTTCATTGATTTTTGCCCAAACCAGAGCGATGTCTTTGACATAAAATCCCTCTACCGAAAAATCGTCCGTGGAGAGGGCTGAGACCAAGAGATCTCTAACATCTTCCTCATCATCAATAATCAAAATCCTTTTCTTGCTCATTTTACTTCCCCTTTTCTTAATTCTGCCCGATTGTTAAACAAAGATCCGTAATTCAATCTTATCACTCTTTATTTCTTTTTCAACTTATTAGATTTACTTTCTTCCACGCCTCCTTATTTTTAGAATATGAAAAAAGAAAAACTGAAAAAAATATATGAAGCTCTGAGCTGGGGTTGCAACGATAATGAGGTTTGTCATTACGCCGGCATTTCCCCAGATGGTTTTCAAAAGTATGTGCAAAAAAATAAAAATTTCGCACGGGAAAAAATCAAACTTCAGCAGATGCCGAGCATTCTTCTGAAGAAAAGATTGTTTGAAAGTATTGCTGAAATTAAGCCGGAAACTTGCCTCAAAATATTGGAAAAACAGGAACAAAATATTGATCCTGAAATTGATTTTGAGGAGATTCTCGGGTTGGAAAAAATACTGAAAAAATCTTAGTTGGTCAAATCATTTTTTACCTTCAATCTTCGATAATTAAATGAGCCAACTAAGTTCAGTTTTTCATTATTAATCTTTTTTTAAGTTTTGTCAATAGCGAATTTTTGGCAATGATTTGCCGGAAGTTGTTTTACTTTTTTTATTTTTGTGTGAGGGTAGAAATAACTAGTATTTAACCCAAAAAACATGTCTGACAAAAAACGCGGGCGCAAGAAAGTGAAGGAATCTGAGCGGGTAACTAAGTACAAATTTCAAGGCCGCGGCTTTGATTTTTTGCAAAAATATTTGTTTGAGGAAAAGCTGATGAAGCTTTTTCGTGAGGGGAAATTGGAGATAAAACTGAGTGAAGAAAAGTTGGAGTTGGAGTACACTCCACCCAAAAGTAGTTGTGCACTGGGTTTGGATTTTACACTCGGATTTGAGACGCGTCGGGAGTGGGACGAGGCGTTCGAGATGGTACAAGATTTTTTGATGGACTGCTTTTATTTTCATGAATGGGACGGTCGCCCACTCCGCCTGACCGAGCTCGGGGTGATCATGGGCGTGACCAAACAGGCGGTGCATCGTGAAGTGAAAAATATTCTCAAGAAAATAAATTCAGACGAAAAATGTCTCACCGCAATCGTGAAAAAACTCGCGGAATAATCGCGCTCGAAAAAATTCTCCGGCTCGAAACTTCTCCGGAAAATCGACGGGTTTTGCTCTGGAAATTTTTTGCGGATTTTCGAAATTTCGAGATTTTTTTGCGGTATTTTTTTCCCGATAAATTCGAGTTGGAATTTGCACCGTTGCATCGGAGGCTCTTCGCCAATTTGGAAAAATTTAATGCGAGAAAAACGCAAGGATTAGCCGTTGCTTTCCCACGTGGGCATGCCAAGACGACTTGCGTGGGATTTGGTTTTGCGATTTGGGCGATGCTCTATCGGAATAAAAATTTGCTGTATTTTTCACACAAATATACGCAGGCGCAAAACGAGGTTCGGAATATAATTTCGGAGTTGCGGGCGAATAATTTGTTACAAAAAATTTATGGATATGAGGAAATTTCGCAGG
>CAZJIT010000125.1:0-1773 GCA_964546155.1 uncultured Candidatus Peribacteria bacterium | reverse complement strand
GTGTGATTTTTCGCTCAAGCTAAAAATCACGCTTTTGGGCGGGGCACCTCAAGGTGCCCCGCCCAAACAAACCCAATCCAACTTGCGCCACTTTTTTATTTTTGCTAAGGTCAGTGCATGCAAGTAAAATTTCACAAACTCAATCCCAACGTGCCGACACCGGCTTATCAGACCGACGGCTCTGTGGCTTTTGATTTGGCGGCGAGTCAGGACATGAATATTCCGCCGCACGAGGTGGTGATTGTGCCGACCGGTTTGGTGATCGAAACACCGCACGGCTACGCTCTCGTGCTCGCTTCACGCAGCAGTCTTCCTCGCAAAAAAGGGCTTAATCTCGCCAATGGAATCGGGGTGATTGATCAGGATTATTGCGGGCCGGAGGACGAGATCGGGATTTTGGTGAGGAATTTTACAGAGCAAAATGTCGAAATCAAAAAAGGCGAGCGTCTGGCGCAGGGCATGTTCGTGAAGGTCGAAACGGCGGATTTTCTCGAAACGGAAAAACCCCACTCCGAGCAAAGTCGTGGGGGTTTTGGTTCGACTGAGGGTTATCAGTCTTAGTTTTTTTGAACGTCGATTTCGAGCTGAGCTTGTTCGGTGTTTTTCACCGCATCGACCAATTTCAAAATAAAATTATCTTTGTTTTCGCTTGTCGTGTAATCAAATTCGAACAACAAATCTTTTTGTGCTGAGTCGAGGAGCGAGCGTTCGATCAAAATTTCTCCTTCGATTTGAGCGATGTTTTTTTCGGGTGTGATTTGCATTTCACCGGTAATGCTAATTTGCTGGAGGGTCGGCAATTCGTTTGCAAAGTCAGCCTCGAGCTCATTGATTTCCGCCACAGAATTTAGAAAATTCACAATCGACTCGCTCTCCACCGAATAACTCAAAAGATAGCCCGAGTCATTTTTTTCTGCGGAATTTATCTTCACCACTTGCTCGTCCACGAAGCTCTGCAAAATCGCTTCGTCCTCCTCGTCCGTGTTGATGATGAGTTCGCTATCCTCAGTCGGGTTGGTCAGCGCCTGCACAATCGCACGGTACTCGCTATCCCTGAGTTTTTGATTTTGAGTTTTGCCGACGAAGCTTTGGCGAATCATCTCGATGCCTTCCTCGCCACCGAGTAGCTCGTCCAATCCCAAGAAAATTCCAGCGTTTTTATCGAAGTTGGTCAGGGTAAACGAGAGAGCTTTTTCTTTGAGCGAGGCCATGAATCCGAGATTTGGAATGCGGGAGCGATTGAGCATAAACTCGACCAGCATTTCCGCAGAGGCGTCCACCTCATTCGTGAAATCATAATCCAAAAAAATAGAACCGTGGAGTTTTTCCAGCTCGGGAGGGAGGACGTCATTTTCATTGTCCTCCACCGAGAGAAGCACGTTCACCTGATACTCGGCAGCTTTTTGATTTTCAGTTTTTTGCTGTGAATTCAAAAACGCCTCACCGAAAATTTCCTGCCCATTGAGAGTTTCGGGAGTGACGGTAGTTTGGTTTTTGTTCAGCTGGTCATACCCCAGATAAACCACTCCACCGAGAATTGCGATCGCTAGGATTACTTTGATTTTTTGCATTATATTTTTTTAATATTTATCTCTTTGCGCCTCGATGCGAGTGAGGTCGTTGTCCTGACTGCGCTCCACGATAGCGTGTGATATTTTTTCACTGAGCTCCGGATTCACCCCGAAAATCTCATCAAATAATTTGCGAGAAAGTACGACGAGCTTCACCGGTGTTTTCGTGATCAGAGTGGCGTTGCGGGGGAGTTTTGTTGCG
>CAZJIT010000124.1:0-1787 GCA_964546155.1 uncultured Candidatus Peribacteria bacterium | reverse complement strand
TCGAGGCAAAACTAGACGAAGCCACCACTGAAAATTGTCGCATCGGCGAGCTTTCTGAAGTGCGCATTTCCATTGAGCGTGAACCCCAAATCAAAATTCCAGCCAATAGTTTTACTTGGCAGGCAGACGATGCGATTGCGTGGGTTATTGATTCCGAAGACAAAATTTCAGTTCGCAAAATCCAAATCGAACAAATTCTCGGCAACGATGCCATTGTCACAGGCGGGCTAGCGGTAGATGAAATTATAGTTATTCGTCCAAGTTTAGATTTCAGAGAAGGGCAACAGGTAAATGTCAAAAATGTTATTGTGCACGCCAAAGACGAGGAGGTTGCTTCCGAATTAAAATTTGGGGAAGAAATCCTCGAACAAGAAGCTCCTCTTCAGCCCACTCGTAAACTCACAGAATAATGGCAAAAGGTGAAAATAGATTCTCTTCCGGTGAAAATTCATGGCTTTACTTTTTTGTAGATCGCTTCCGCCTAACGGCAATTTTAGGTATTCTTCTGATTCTCGTTGGCGTGTCAGCGTACATGACTTTACCTCGTGAGCTTTCTCCAGAGATTGAAATTCCGATTGGGATTGTTACCACCATTTATCCCGGCGCATCTCCGGAGGATATCGAAAACCTCATCACAAAGGAAATTGAAGACAAAATTTCAGGAATTGATGATATTGATGAATACACCTCGGTTTCCGGCTCTAGTGTTTCGCAGGTTACTGTGAGCTTTTTGGAGTCTGCCGATTTCGATAAATCAATGCAATCTCTTCGTGAAAAAGTAGATGAAATAAGACCACTCCTTCCCGATGAAGCTAATGACCCACAAGTTATGGAAGTGAGTTTTTCCAGTATTCCGATTTTGACTTTTGCACTTTATGGACCCTACGAGCCAAGTGAATTACGTGGTTATGCCGAAATATTGCAGGACGTTATCGAGCGAGAGCCGGAAGTTGATGATGCGGTTATTACCGGAGCTCCAGAAAAACAGGTAAATGTCATTGTAAACCCATTTACACTTCTTGGATACAAAATCACCGTATCGGATATCACCAGCGCGCTTAGCATGCACCACCTCAATTTTCCTCTTGGAAAAGCTATTGTGGGTGATTTCGAATGGACGACACGTGTTGCGGGTAGATTTGAGAGCATAGACGAAATCACATCTATTCCTATCAAGACCACTTCAGACGGGCAGGTTATTACTGTGGGTGATATCGCCACAGTCGAGGAGGGTTTTGATGATTTGGATTCCTACTCTCGTTATTATCTCAATGGCGAAGAGCCTTTCAATACAGTTGCAATCACAGTCACGAAACGTACCGGAGCGGATATTCTTCGCATGGGTGAAAAAATCAAAAAGATCGTATCAGAAGAAGTTGAGCATGAATTTCCTAAAGATTTGAAAATAGATGTGGCTACGGATTATGGAGATTATATCCGAGATGATTTTGAGGTTTTAGGCTCTTCCGCTTGGCAGACCATCATTTTGGTTTTTGTCGTGCTCATGCTTTTTATTGGTTGGCGACAGGCCGCTTTGGCTGCTTCGACCATTCCTTTTTCCATGCTTTTCGGTATTGCCGGATTGCAGTTTTTTGGCTTCACGCTAAACAGCATTTCATTATTTTCGCTCATTCTTACTTTGGGTATTTTGGTGGATAATGGAATTATCGTTCAAGAGGGTGTGCACCACTACCGCAATCAAAATGTAGATCCGCATCTTTCCGCCAAACTTTACATTCGTGATTTCAAGTGGCCAATTCTCGCAGGCACACTTACCACTGTTTCTG
>CAZJIT010000123.1:0-1791 GCA_964546155.1 uncultured Candidatus Peribacteria bacterium | reverse complement strand
ATTTGAGATAATCTTGTGTTTTTGCATAAAAAATGGTAGAATGGGGGTATAAATTTAAACAAAAACAAAATGATAAATTCAATTGAATTCCTTAAACCTATGATGGAAATGTTTAAGGATAAGGAAGCTAAAGAAACAAAAAAATCAAACGAGAGTCCGATTTTGAGTCTTTTGCGTAAAAACCCAGAGACAAAAGAAGCTTGTGAAAAAATTGAAGAAGAAGCTAAAAAAGAACGTAGTTCAATTTTTAGTGAGATGACAGAATCTTTTCTTAATCGCTACTTTCCGAATATTTCCAAGGTTCTAGATTTAATTAGTAATGCCACTGGTACCGCTGATCCAGAGGCTTATGCTCTACAAAACGAATTTGAAACTTTTACGGCCTTTTCAATGTTTGTACCGGATTTCTTGGCGCGACATCTTTATCAAACCGATTTTTTTGCTAAGAATGAAAACTTCCTCCTCGCGGTAGAAAAGTGGCCAATTCCATTTGATGGAGATGTGTTTGGTCCAGAAGCAGCTCAACGTATCCGCGATGAAAAAAACCCAGATGATGTTATCAATACTCTACGCGCCATGCATCAGGATATTATCCTTGGCAAGATTACGATTGATAATGTTAGAGACCTATTTTAATTAACAAATACAAAATGACAAAAGAAGAAAAAATCAAAAAAATTCTCACACTGATGCCAGCTTCTACAATGTCGCATAAAGAAACTGTTATGTGGACCATAATGCTAGATGAAGAGGTAGAAGAAGAAAGTGTGAATAGATTATTGGCTTGTCTAGAAAAAGAAGTTAATGCGATTAACAATCTTTATCTGACTCAAAGAACCAAATAGTTCATGAAAAATCCTGAGAATCTATCGGGGAAACCAGCAGAAATTAGGGAAATTGATCCAAATCTAAAAAAGGATTTGGAGAAGCTGGCTCGCCTGCAATCCTCCAAAGAACGTGTGCTTTTCTTCGCGAGAGTAATGGATGATTATGGTGTAGATGCGATTACGGGGCTTTTTGAAGAATTCGGAGATGTGGCTTCAAGTTTAATATCAGGAGTTTACTTGATGCTGGAGACTTATCATAATGATGGAAAGCTTTTGGATTATATTAAGATTATTGGTTATCAGACCCTCGATTTCGCCATTGGTGCGATTCCAGTGGTGGGTGACATAACGGATCAATTCGTCAAAGTGAATAATTGGACAGCAAAAGATTTTGAAAAACAAAGCGAAATTTTGCAAACTAAATTACGCTCACGCATGCGCCTAGATGGCATGTCCGAAGAACAAACTGAAGTTTGCCTACAACAAATTCGTACAGATGCCAGTAAACTGCCACAACTTTTGGATCATGTTTTAGAGCTTAAAAAGGCATAGTCAGATTCATTAGCCACTATAAAAGTTCGAACTTCGTCTACGCCTCCCCGCCAAAACAAGTTATCCACCTTTAGGTGGATGTTTTGTTTTATGGACAGAGATGAAAACCCGTAGGGGGCGATGACCGACGCAGGCGAGGGTTGCGCGCGCGAAGCGCGCATGACCGAACGACGCAGAGTCCATCTGTTTTTGCGAAGTAAAAACGATAATCCCTGTCTCTCCGCCAATATAACAAAATTCCACTCTTGGGTGGTTTTTATTTCGAAACACTTTTTATTTTTGTCCATGGCATCTGCTTGCGTTTTTTCGGGAAAAGAGTAATGTAATGCTCCTGACACGACTCAGGATTTAGGAACTTGCTAAATTTATTAAATTATGTTATAATAAGTTTAGTAAGCTAGGGTAAATCCCC
>CAZJIT010000122.1:673-1857 GCA_964546155.1 uncultured Candidatus Peribacteria bacterium | reverse complement strand
GCCTGATACAATCACCCCGCCAACCACAGGAATTTTACCGATGACTTTTTTGGCAATTGTTTTCACTGGATGAGTAATATTTTTTGCGGTTTCATGGAGAGATTTTTGTTTGCGATTTGGCAATTTTTTTTGTTGATTTTGAATTTCCTGCTGGCGTCTTTGTTCATGTTCGGCCTGAAGTTGAGAAATTGTTTTTTGTTCTTGGTGGAGTTTGTGCTCAGCAATAACTTTTTCCTGAAGGGCTTTGTTTACCTGCAAACTATGGGTTGTGCTTTTGATTTGAGCGACATTGTTTAGCTTGGCATTTTGCACTTGGGACTGAAGGTGCGCTTCATATTTTTTTTCTTTTTTATTTTCGGTTTGGATATTCTTGGAAATTATTTCAGCGATTTTTACACTGTGCGGCACAGAGAATTTTTCGAGGTCGTGTTTGATTTTTGTTTTTGGATTTTGCATTAGAGTCGAAAAGTTCTTAGCATTTTTTCGAGAAGGCTCTGCTCCTCAGGCTTTTGCTCCGGAATAATCGTGAGCATGAACTGGCGCAAATCGTCAAGTGCGAGATCCTCGGGAAATAAAACTGAAATATTGTGATGCAAAGTTTTCTTGGGCTGAAGGCAAAGCGCACGAAGTGGTGGCTGATAATCGATACGAAAAGATTTGATTTCTGAAAACGGGGTGAGTTTATCGCCAACCGAGATGCCAAATCGTGAAAGCGAAATTGTAACTTCTTGTGGCATTTTTTGATCATAAATGTAATACGCAATCACAGCGCAAATCGTCGAAGCCATCATTGGAATTGAATTCTCAAAAAGCGCCCAAGTAAAAAGCAAAACAGCGACAATAAAGGCTAGCACATACCACATTTTGCCTTTTTCGTATTTGATATAATCCGGCCCTTGCCAGCTAAATACCGCCTCGTTTTGATTTTTGTTTTCGTTCATTTTTGATAAATTTATCGTTATATTTTAGCAAATTTTGCACAAAAAATCAATGGTGTTATGATGTGGTCATGCAAAATCAAAAATGTAAAATTTGCGGAAATGAGAAGCCTGATGTGTGGCTGGAAAAATATTGGCATTGCGGTAAATGTGGGTGTGTTTGGCTGGATAAAAAATATAAAATCAGTCCGGAAGCGGAAAAACAAAGATATGATCAGCATAAAAACACTGCCGAAAATGAAGGTT
>CAZJIT010000122.1:0-663 GCA_964546155.1 uncultured Candidatus Peribacteria bacterium | reverse complement strand
AAAGAAAAAAATGTACTGGATTTCGGCTGTGGTCCCAATCCGGTTTTGGCAGAAATAATGCGCAAGAAAGGTGCTAAAGTGCAAATTTACGATAAATATTTTCACTCGCAGGAAAATTACCTGAATGAAAAATACGACCTCATAACGATGACGGAAGTTTTTGAGCATTTGTGGGAGCCGGTGAAAATTTTGGAGGATTTAAAAAAACTTCTGAATCCTGATGGAAAAATTGCTCTGATGACAAAAATGCGAACCGGAAATGAAGAAGATTTTAAAAACTGGTGGTACGGAAGAGATGCAACGCATGTGTTTTTTTTGGCTAAGGAAAGTGCGGAAAAACTGGCAAAAAGAATAAAAATGCAAAAAATTTACTTTAATGAAAACGTATTGATTTTGAAAAAATGATTTGCAAAAAAGAAAAAGGGTGCTAAAGTTCAAAACTCAATATTTTTTGAGATGAAAATTGATTTTTTGGTTATCTGAAAATAAAAGGAAGAAGGAGGGAGTATGTACAAAGAAATAATGATTTTGGAGCACTACCTGAAGGTTTATTTGTGCTCAAAATTGCCGGAAAGATATTTGGCGATAGACACAACGGTGCATTATGAAGAGAAAGGTAGGACAAGGAAAACCATCTTTCGTTTACTTTGCAAAACTTTGGGG
>CAZJIT010000121.1:0-1975 GCA_964546155.1 uncultured Candidatus Peribacteria bacterium | reverse complement strand
AGGCTGATCAGCAACTGAAATTTCCGCAGAGTAGTTGGCAGAAAGTTCGTCTGTGCTTTGGAGATGCGCATGAATAGTCGAAATGACTTCACTCGTGGTCTGAGTATTTTCCCAAATTCCATTTTGGCGGGCATTGATTAGCCAGCGAGTGATATTTGGGATTAATTCATCTTCGGGAGTAATCGTCATCATCGCACGCATCACGGTCGCAGTAGTGCGAACATTATCCTGCATATAAATGCGATATTTATTTTGATTTGGTTCCTCAAAATGAACTCCACGAGCATTCACCTTGGCGGTATTTTTCACCTCCTGAAGTAATCCTTTGGCACGAGGATTATTGTAATTATTGTAATAAATCATCGCTAGTTCAGCCTTGGCAAAAAGTGGCAATTTATCTTTTTGCTCGTAAATATTTACAAGCAAACTAGTGTCTATTTTGCCAAAATTACTCATGGTGTAGAGAATGTAAACCTTGCTCGTTAGGCTGAGCTTTTTGGATTCCTCCTGAGAACGCAACACGCCATGAAGGTATTTTTGAATTTTTACAATCACCTCTTTATCCGCACTTTCGATCTGATTTAGTACTGAAAAAATATAGGCACTGAGATAAGGGCTACTCTCCTGACTTCCCTTCCAGTAGCCAAATCCTCCGTCCCAACGCTGCAAGTCGTAAAGTTTGGCAAGATCTCTGGTGATGTTATTTTTAATTTCTTCTTGGGTAAATGAAGATATCTGAACGTCACCAAACTGAGCTGCGACCTGATTGGCCAAAAGCGCAGAAGCGGTCTGCTCGGCACAACCGTAAGGATATTCAATGAGATAATCTATTCCTTCAGAAAGATAATTTGCCAAAGTAGGCGCAACTTTTACTGTGATTTTTCCTTCGATAATTTCAGAATTGTCCGGAGTGTAGATAGACTCATGCACTCGCTCATCGGTCTGACCAGCCGTGGCAACCACCTGTGGGGTGGCAAACAAATAGCTCGGGATTTTCTCAAAAATGTGATCGGAATAATCACCCGAAGTAGCCTTGATATCGAAAGCGATTTCGCCCTCTTGGGCAATCTTTACGGGGAAAATCACCTTGGTCTGCTGGTCTGGTTTTACATTTACGGAAATAGTGTCCGTATCCAAAAATTCAAATCCGCTACCGGTAAGCTTGATTTCAAAATTACGATCATTTGGAGTGAAGTTATGCACTATTGCGCCAAGTTTAATTTCATCATTCTTGATAGCAAATCTTGGCTTAACGGAGCGCAAAATCACATCTTTTGTTTCCACAATTTCCTCTGCCATTCCGCCAAATTTAGAAGATTTGTCATTTGCGATTGCAATTAATTTCCAAGTGGTGAGATTGTCCGGAAGATCAAATTTAACCTCAGCCTTGCCGTCAGAACCAGTATGAATTATTGGATTCCAGTAGGCGGTATCTTTGAAATTGTGACGAGTGTCAGCGCCGGCCTCAGCAGGACCTCCACCACCGCCCTTCGTACCCGGCTTGAAGTAATCCGCCAAGTAAAGTAGTGACTGAGAAGTCAAAACACCCACGCCGGCATTTCTGTAAAAATCAGAAACTAGATCCGGCATGTGAAAACCGGTAAGCGCAATGACTGACAAATCTACCACTGCCAATGATACCTCGGCACGAACCGGTCTGCCCTCCGAGTCTGTAACTAAAATAGTGGTCGAAACCTCATCTCGTGGCTTGTATTGTTTGGAGTTAGTTATGATTTCAACATTTAATTTTTTGGTTTCAGTATTTACAGGTAGTTCGACGTAGCCAGCCTTGAACATTGGAGCGCCCGTATCGAGTCCATTTTCATCAAATGTCTGACCTTGGCGTGGCTTGATGATTAGCGCTGAAGCAAAAATATTCGGGATCATATCTTCTGTAATTTCAACTTTGATTGGCTGAGCATTAGCGTTTAAATCCATAACTTTATGCTGGAGGATATTTTCACGCTCAAGAGTA
>CAZJIT010000120.1:0-1982 GCA_964546155.1 uncultured Candidatus Peribacteria bacterium | reverse complement strand
AGAGTCATGCGATTTTAATGATTCTGGGTGTGATGTTTATTTATCGTATTGCAAACGGTCTTTTTGCATTTTCGATTGTGCGCTTTCTGATGAGCCGCTTAGGAGATGATCAATATTTACTTATTGGTATTTTTTTCACTATCGCGGCCGGTGCAGCACTTTTGGTTGATATTCCGATTGGCATTCTCCAAAACAAACTACGCCCCCGACATCTTCTTCTTGCTTCTGTGCTTCTACTTCTTTTCTCTAATCTGATTTTTTTATTTTCCACCCTGACTACTGTTTTGGGTCTAGTGGCGGTTATTGCCTATCAGCTCAGTATGGAAATTTATTTCATTACCACGTGTACCTACATTCTCAGATTATCCAATCAAAAAAACTTTGCTCAGAACGTTGCGCAGGGTGATGTAGCGGATAATTCCGGTCAGGTAGTCGGTTTATTTTTGGGAGGAGCTTTATTTTTCGTGGATTCGACTCTGGATCTGAACTACTATATCGTGATTATTCTACTCCTCATCCTTATCGCCTTTTTGTTTATTTTCATCTACGAATTTGTGGACAAGAAACACTATACGAATATTGAGAAAACCGTCCTAGAAAATAAATTTGTAAAAGAGAAAATTACTCAGGTGCAGCATGCTCAAGATGAATTAGTGGAAGCCGGATCAATTGAACCGACCCTTGATACGTCTGTACAAGATATTGATCTCTGGCTGGAAATCAAAAATAAAGTTCCGGCAGCTTTTCGTTCCCTCATCGATATCATTACCCAGCCCCTCAAATCTCCATTTTTATTTTGGGTAGTTGTGATTATTATTTTTACTAGTTTCTGGAATCAATGCCTTTTTATCTTTGAACCGGTGTATGTAGCAGATCTTTACAGGGGAGAACACAGCCTTATTACCCAAAACATCCCTCGTTATTTTTTCGAATCCATGATGCTTATAGTTTCCCTAGTCTTACCGACATTTATTTTCGAAGTTCCGATCGGTAAGCTGGCCGACCTTCTAGGCAAAGATAAAATCATTATTTGGAGCCATATTCTAGGTGGGATTGCCGTTTTATTTTTTGCGCTTTATTCTACCACTTGGGCATTTTTTGCACTCTATTTGGTTTTGGGTATTATCTACGTTGCGATTTATCCAGCCTCTACTGGTCTGATGAACGAAGAATATGCTAAAGAAAAAAATACGCAAGAAAGATCCGAAGGTGAAAGCGCTGCTTTGATCTCTTTCGTTATGAGTGCCGGTACATTAATGTCCGGTATTATCGGTGCGTTGGTTTTGGATTATGTGGATTTTGCGTTGGTTTTTGTACTTCTGGCAATCATTCTCATTCTTATTGGCATAGCTTCATTTTGGTTTCTTTTCTTCTACGCCAAAACAAATTAAACTACATATAAAGTTCATGAGTAAAAGACATCAACTCACTCCTGCATCTTATCTAGTTCTAGTCAGAGGTGGTCAGATTCTCCTTCAGCTCCGCTCAAATACCGGTTATCAGGACGGCAAATATTCTTTTGTTGCAGGTCATGTCGAGGCTGGTGAAACTTTTACTCAGGCAATGATTCGTGAGGCACACGAGGAGATCGGCATTATTCTCGAGCCGGATGATTTGCGAGCGGTGCACATCATGCATCGTGAATCCACTCCACTTGACGGTCAGCGCAACGAACGTATTGACGTCTTTTTCACAGCACAAAAATGGCAAGGTGAAATCACAAACAATGAACCCGAAAGGTGCGATGGTCTAGGCTGGTTTGATCTCGATAACCTTCCCGAAAATCTCGTACCCTACATTCGCAGAGTTATTCCCCAAATCCAAAACGGAGAATTTTATAGTGAGGCCGACTGGAATTAAGCACGTGATTTACCCCCACATTCCTCCAGCACTTTGAGGATTTTTGCATGCTCCGCCTCGACCTCCTGCTCCGTCAGCGTGCGGTCATCAGCCCGATATTCCAAATGGAACGCGAGCGATTT
>CAZJIT010000119.1:0-2011 GCA_964546155.1 uncultured Candidatus Peribacteria bacterium | reverse complement strand
AGAAGTTTGAGGCTAAAATCGCCAGCACTTTAAATCTTGATAAATCCATTTCCGGAGTGGATATTTTGAATTATTCCGGAGAGAGTTTGTTTACTACCGATGACCGTGCCGAAAATCAACTCGACAGGTCTGAAATGACAAATGATGAAAGTCTTGTTGCTCGCCTAAAATCACGTAATCCATCAGTTATTAGTTTTGACGGGCGCATTGTTTATCTCAAAGCTAAATCTGGTGGCGGATATGATTTTGTAGATGAAAATGAAAATCCTGTCGAAAAACTCAGCTCAAACACTCGTATTAAAAATTTAGTTTTTCCATACAGCGATAACTCACACGTTTTGCTTTATAAAATTTCGTATGAGGATTTAGATCAGCGCATAGCAAATAACATGTGGGGTATTATCGCTTTTACGGCTGCTGGTCTTATCGTGGCTCTCATTGTCGGATTTTTGCTTGCCGGCAAAGTAACCGCTCCGCTTAGTAATCTCGCACGTTACGTAAACACAATTTCACATGGAGATAAGCGTGCAAAAATAAAAGTAGTTACTCAAAATGAAATTGGACAGTTAGCGCATAATTTTAACCAAATGATCGATGATTTGGAGCAATACGAAGATGAGTTGGTGGATCAGGAGCGCATGGAAACAGAACTGCGTTTGGCAGCGGATATCCAAAATGATTTGATTCCTAAAAATATCCCCTCTGCCCCTAGTCTAGAGGTGGCAGCAAGCATCAAACCTGCTGCTGAAATTGGAGGTGATTGTTATGACTTTTTCAAACTCAAAAATGATGATTTACTGTTTTATGTGGGTGATGTAACCGGACATGGTGTGCCAGCAGGCTTGGTGGTGTCTATTGCCAATGCCTTATTTTATAATTTCACACTCGGGACGGATTCGACTGTGGAGTTGCTTGCTAGCACAAATAAAATTCTTCAACCCAAAACTAAGCCGAATATGTTTCTTACTGCCATGGCCGCAATGTGGAATGAAGATGAAAAAATATTCAAATATACTTCTGCAGGACATGAACCACCACTCCTTTACTCCGCCAAAGAAGATAAAGTCAAAGAGCTTGAATCTGGCGGTATGGCACTTGGCATGATTCCTGATATCAGCCACATACTCAAGGAAAATGAGTACAAGATGGAAAAAGACGATGTGATAGTTTTGTTTACAGATGGAATACCTGAGGCATGGGGTCCGAGCAAGTCAAAAGAATCCGAAGAACATGATTTTTATGGCATGGAGAGATTTAATGAATCACTCAAAAAACATGCCAAGGCGAATAAATCTGCCAAGGAAATTATGGAAGGAATATTGGAAGATTTGTCTAAATTCATGGAGGACATTCCTGCGCAGGACGATATAACCATTGTAGTCCTCAAGTGTAAATAAAAAATGGAGCCACCTTCGGGGATTGAACCCGAGACCTCACCCTTACCATGGGTGCGCTCTACCAGCTGAGCTAAGGCGGCTCGCTAACGAGTAGAATTCTACAAAAAAATTTTAAGAAATACAAACTTTTTTTCTCAATATGGATAATAAAAATATTTTTCACGAAAAAATAAAAGAGTACAAAAGTCTCGAAATAAACGCCGAACAACAAAAAAATCTCAATTCACCAACTCAAAACAAAGAAGGTTTATCCCAAAGTGATCGTGATTTTATGGAAAATGTTTTAAATCTTATTGCCAGTGATGAGATTGATATAAATTCGCCCAGCTCACTTTTGAATGAGAAAGAATATGAAAAACTTTCTCCCGAAAATAAAATAAAAGTTGAAATGCGTGCTCGTACCATTTTGCACAACATACGCAGAATGAAGGATTTGCATGATAGTTTGGATTATGAAACTGAATCTTATCAGATGGAAAGTATAATCGGACACATTCGACAAAGTGTAGATGCATTGGAAGATGTGGAAGGCGACGTATTGAAAATTTAACCTTAGATTTATTGACCGGATCAGTCCGGTCTTTTTTATTTTTCAAATTATTTATTGACAGATG
>CAZJIT010000118.1:0-2016 GCA_964546155.1 uncultured Candidatus Peribacteria bacterium | reverse complement strand
CCACGCTCAAAACCGAAATTTGCATTTTAATCAAGCGCCAAATAAATCACAAAATCGAACCCGTATTAAGATTTCAGCACAAAACAAAAAACCGACCCACAAGCGTGAGCCGGCTCTTTTTATATTTTTGAAGTATGAGTATTCACGGACATGTGCCGAGAATACGAATCTCTGCTTTTGGGGAGTACATGAAGGGCTTGCCCTTCGTGAATTTAAAATGGCAGATCTTCGACTTTAATTTCGTCTTCTTGGCTTGGGGTAGGGAAATTTTCCTCAGCCTGAGTAGGTGCACCCGCAGCAGCCGGAGCATCGTCACGTCCACCGAGCATGATCATGTTGTCGGCGATAATCTCAGTACGATACATTTTTTTGCCACTGTCGGCATCTTCCCAGTTACGAGTCTGAAGACGACCCTCAAAATAAACTTTGCGTCCTTTGGTGAGATATTGACCGCAGATTTCAGCCAATTTACCCCAGCAAACGACATTGTGAAATTCGGTTTGCTCTTGTTTTTCACCGGTATCACGATTCGTCCAAGTGCGGTTAGTCGCCACACCGAGGGTGCAGACCGCCTGTCCGTTTGGGGTTTGGCGGAGCTCCGGATCACGAGTGATATTTCCGATAATTTGCGCTCTGTTGAGTGAGTTCACGTTTGAGTAGTTAAAAATATTCTGCCTCGAGTTTAGATTTTATTTCGTGTTCTAGCAAGTATTTTTTTCAGGAGAATTTCAGGACAGCCGAATAAACTAAACTTGCCCTTATTGCTGAAAAAAACTAGAATATGAGCAATTAAATAGAGGGTCGCCCTCGCCTTAGTATGAAATAAGCAAACCAGACAGTTTATTTCACACACGGCGCACTTCGGTTCTGCACTCGTAACTCCGTTACTTCGTGCTTGCCACCTGCGTGCCGGGCTCCTCGCACTAACCCTATGTTTGAATTTCTGCAACACATTCTCGGAAAAATTATCGGCACGATTGCGGGCTGGTTTGAGCTGTTTTGGGGTAATTTCCTCGCAGGAGAATTCAGCTTTTTCCAAATCGGGCTGGATATTTTGCTCGTAGCGGTGATTTTTTATTACACTTATTTATTTATTCGGGGGACAAGAGCAGTGCCGGTGATTATCGGCATTCTCATACTTTTTGTTTTTTCGACTCTGGCCAATGCGTTTGAATTAGTGGCTCTGAATTTGCTTTTTAATTCCTTGGCGACGATGCTGATCGTGGCGATGCCGGTGATTTTTCAGCCGGAGCTGAGAAGGGGGCTCGAGCGTCTGGGTCGTCCGCACACCCTCGCACCTCGTCACGTCGAGCAGGAGCGTCGGCACACCATCAGCTCGATTGTCGAGGCGGTGGATTATTTCGTGAATAACAAAATGGGCTCAACTATCGTCATCGAGCGCAAAAGTCCGCTGCGTGAGTACTCGGACACCGGCTCACGCCTCAATTCCCGCATTTCGACTGAGCTACTTTTGTCTATTTTTCAGAAGAAAAGTCCGCTGCACGACGGTGCGACCATTATTCACAACGACCGCATTCTCGCTGCCAGTGCCGTGCTGCCACTCTCGCTCACTCCAGCTTCGAAGCAGTGGGGGACTCGCCACAAATCCGCTCTCGGACTCTCTGAACAAACCGACGCAGTGGTAATCACCACTTCGGAGGAGCGTGGCGAAATCACTTTTTTCCAAAATGGACATGCCACCGAGGCAATCACCACGACCAAGCTGAGAATTTTCCTCGAAAAAGAGCTCCTCAGCACCAAATTATTTTTCAAAAACAAGAAAAACAAATGAAATTCCAACAACTAAAAATCAAATTTTTTGCGCTGGTGATGGCCGGAGCTTTTTGGATGTTTGTGGTGGTGAGCATGAGCCAAATGCGCAGTTTTCCGAGCGAGGGTGGCATTACGCCTGAGATTTTTAATTTACCGAAAGAGCTGACCATCTCGACCGAAATCCCCGACATCAAACTCAAAATCAACACTGACCAAACCGTCCTCGAGCGTCTGACCAAGGAT
>CAZJIT010000117.1:0-2035 GCA_964546155.1 uncultured Candidatus Peribacteria bacterium | reverse complement strand
CAATTTTTTTCTTACTTCATGAATATTTTTTTCTTTGTATTCGTGAGCAATGTTGTGTTCTAGATTTTTCATGTTATTTTTTACTTTTCATGATATTCTAACATATTTTATAAAAAAAAGCAAACACAAAAAATGGTGGATCAGGAGGGATTTGAACCCTCGACCGTTCGCTTAAG
Source organism: uncultured Candidatus Peribacteria bacterium (assembly GCA_964546155.1). Taxonomy (GTDB): domain Bacteria; phylum Patescibacteriota; class Gracilibacteria; order CAZJIT01; family CAZJIT01; genus CAZJIT01. The sequence goes on along the minus strand of CAZJIT010000117.1, from coordinate 1,859 downwards.
AGGCGACTGCTCTAACCAACTGAGCTACTGATCCACATGCGGTTTTTAAAAAAGAACGAGGTCAGATTAACATTTCAAAAATGCAAAATCAAGAAATAATTGACTATTTTTCAAAAATTAATAATCTATAAGTATGAGTAAAGATACAAATAATTCGCATCAAAACTACTTTTTTTGGTCTGCCTTGATATTCTCGGGAATAGTTTTCTTTTTGCTTTCTTATGAGATTGTTTATGAAAATGTGCGCATAGCGATGCCTTCCGAGGAGGTAAATTTGGAAAATGCGAATGTTGATTTGAGGAATAAGCTTACTTTCACGGAAGGTGGGTTGATGATGCCGGACATAGAAAAGCATGATTTGACGATCGGCGACTTACTAAGAAAAGCTGCACCAATATTACCTGATCCGAATTATGTGGTGAGGGTAAGTATCGCCGAGCAAAAAATTTGTATCGAGGCTTATGGTAATGAATGTGCAAGAGAATACCCGGTTTCTACCGGGGAAAGAGAAACTCCTACCCCAATTGGTGACTTCAAGATTCATTTCAAGCAGGAATTGCGCGTGAGTGGTGGTGAAACACCTTATCGTATGCCGAATTACATGGCACTAAAAGATAATGGTGAGTACGGACTGCATGCGCTCCCCTATCTTGGCAATAGCACATCGGGAAGTGTTTTTTGGCACGAAGCGTTATGGCACATCGGGGTGCCGGTGTCGCATGGTTGTGTGAGATTGTTGCCGGATCATTCAGATGAGATATTCGAAATGATCCCAGTGGATACACCGGTAATTATTCGCAAGGAAGCTTTTAGCGAGTGGCTTGACGCCTAGGCGCCGAAGATTTTGCGGAGGGATTGGGCGATTTTGTAGTTTTTTGTCCAGAGTGGGCTGATAGTAATTTGCCCGGGTTGCGGATATTTTTTGCGCTGTCCTCCAAATTTCAGCTTAAAATCAGTAACTCCCACCCAGGGGTGATTTTTTTCATTTTCGGGTGCTATTCCGAGAAAATCATAACTTTTGCAACCACGTTTTTTGGCTTCTTGAATCGCATGCCATTGCACAAGATATGGTGCCATGAGATTGCGTTTGTGATTACCACTTGCTCCGTAATAATAAACGGCTTTGTCGCCATAAAACGTAAAAATCCCACTGGCGATAACCTCATTCTCATGAACCGCCTCCAGTAGTGTGATATTTTTATTTAGATTTTTGAGCATCTGATCGTAATATCCCCTACCCCAGCCACGAAACCCGTCACGCTGAGTGGTATGTTCAAGAAGTTTATAAAAATTTTCAGTAGATTTTGTGATTCGTATTTTTATATCTTTTTTCTCGGCCAAACGAATATTGTAACGCCCCTTTGGTTTCATTTGAGCCAAAATATCATCTTCAGACTTGGTCAGATCGAGCAGGAGAGTGTGTTCTGGTTGCACGGTTTTGGTTGGAGTGGTCGGAATGGTTACCGGTAATACTTGCTCTGGATCGAGTTTGATGAAAATAGCCTTTTTATTTTTTGCGTGAAGTTGTAGTTCTTGCAATAACGCTCCACAACCTCGATCCTCTGTCCAAATCGGTCCACGGGGAATATACCACCACTTTTTCTTCATCGGCAAGTTACTCTCGATGACTTGAGCGACTGCAAGAATATCCCCAGGTAAAGTCGGATCCGTACGTTTTTCGGTATCAAATACCGCCAAACGAAAAACGTTGTTTCCGAGAGAATTTTGAAACTTGCCCCAGTCAGAATGTTGCCAAACCGATCCAACCTCAGATTTAAGTACAAATTCATCGCATGCTTGGTGGAGTTCTGGTGTATCTATGTGGATTATTTTCATGCTTGCATATTAGATGAAAAAAT
>CAZJIT010000116.1:0-2078 GCA_964546155.1 uncultured Candidatus Peribacteria bacterium | reverse complement strand
AAAACTCTTTCAAAAAACTCTGTCATAACAAATTCTCCTTTTTTTGCCTTTTCCCAAGACTTTTTATAAAAAAACACCAAAATTTCAAAAAACAAGATTATACTATAATTAGTTTTATAGTTTTTGTCAAGAGGCTAATTCTGCTCCAGAACAGCCTTAATCCTGCGCACTCCCCGACTACTCGCTTCCTCTTTCTTGATCTTGAATCTCCCCAAAGCGCCCGTATGAGTCGCATGCGGACCCCCGCAAACCTCGCAACTTACATGCGCCTCGTTCTCATGCCCGACCGTGTAAACCTTCACCACCTCGCCATATTTCTCAATAAACTGCGCCTCAGCTCCCTTCGATTTTGCCTCGTCCACACTCATTTCCGCCTGTACAATTGGCATATCCGCCTCAATCCACTCATTGACCTGCTTCTCAATCTCAGCCAGTTGCTCCGGTGTGAGTTTCTCCTCCCAGTTAAAATCAAAACGCAATCTCTCCGCCGTGATGTTGCTTCCGCGTTGATGCACATCTTCCCCAAGCACTTTCTTGAGTGCAGCCAAGAGGAGGTGAGTCGCCGTGTGGAGATTCGTAGTTGCTTCGGAATTATCCTGCATGCCGCCCTTGAACGTCCCGGCACTGGCTGTACGAGAGAGTTCCTGGTGCTTCTTGTAAGCCTCCTCAAATCCCGCCTTGTCCACAGTCATCGCGTGTTCCTTAGCGAGATCCTCAGTCAGCTCGACCGGGAAACCGTAAGTATCATAAAGCCGAAAAGCCACCCGACCCGCGATTTCCATCTTCGGGTTTTTGAGCAGATTCGGCAATAATTTTTCAAATTCCTTGATGCCCTTTTCCAATGTAATTCTGAACGCTTTTTCTTCATTTTCCAGTTCGTCCAGGACTTTTGGATTTTGCATTTCCTTGTAATGCTCGCCCATCACCCCGACAATTACTTCACCAACTTTGCGCGTGAACTCGCCATCAATCCCGAGCTTGTGCCCGTTGCGAATCGCCAGACGAATCAATCTGCGCAAAACATAACCCTGCCCCACATTTCCCGGGAGAACGCCATCAGACAAAATCGCGATACTCGCCCGCAAATGATCGGCAATAATTCTACTCGCACGTTCATCTGTCTTTTGGCTCATTTCTGCGATTTTACCTAAAATAGGCGCGAAGTGATCGGTTTCATAGACGGATTTTTTGCCTTGTAAGAATGTAATCACGCGCTCCAATCCCATGCCCGTATCCACGTTCTGTTGCGCCAACGGTTCAAATTTCCCGTCCGCGGTCTTGTTGTATTGCATGAAAACATTATTCCAAATCTCCATCCAACCAGCGCCATCTTTCGCTAAATCTCCGGGCGCAATCTCCGCTGGCGGATCACCCGCACCCACCCAAACAAAAATCTCGGTGTCCGGTCCACATGGCCCCGTAACCCCCGCAGGTCCCCACCAATTCTTCTCCTTAGGCAAGAAATCAATCCGCCCCTCGAGCTGATTATCGCTGGCAGTTAGCCAAAAATCCTTCGCCTCGTCATCGCGTGGAGCATCATCGTCCCCTGCAAAACAGCTCACCGCCAGATGCGAACTTGGCAATTCCAAAACTTTGGTCAGGAATTCCCAACTCCAAGTTATGGCTTCCTGCTTGAAATAATCGCCCAAACTCCAGTTCCCCAACATCTCGAAAAAAGTCAGATGACTCGCATCGCCCACCTCCTCGATATCACCCGTGCGAATACACTTCTGCACATTCGTGAGGCGATGACCGGCGGGGTGCTTCTCCCCGAGCAAAAACGGCACGAGCGGGTGCATTCCCGCTGTGGTAAACAAAACTGTCGGGTCATTCTCTGGCACAACCGGCGCAGAAGGAATAATCGCATGACCTTTACTTTCGAAAAATTGTAGATATTTTTGGCGAAGTTCTTGAGCTTTCATGAATGATTTTTACTTTAGATGTGAGTATTTTAGCGCAGACGACGCCTCTCTGCCAAGCCGAATTTTCTATTTACAAAACCACAAAAATATTCTATAAATTAAATATTCGAATTTTGTGAAAAGTTTTTTGAAAAGTCGGGCAGACGAAAATATATT
>CAZJIT010000115.1:0-2084 GCA_964546155.1 uncultured Candidatus Peribacteria bacterium | reverse complement strand
AGTGAGCGTCGTTGATGAAAAAGATCTGAGAGAGAATGCCGGACAAAACGGCGAAACAGGCCTCAAGACAAACGAAAATGAAATCGGAGATGAGACAATTGCGTGGACTGATTCGATAACTCACGAACCACACATCAGTATCCGAAAGACCGTCTAACTTAACCTACCCAAGCCAAATAAAATCTCATATAATTCTTTATGAGATTTATTTTTATTTATGCCGGAATTACCAGAAGTAGAAACACAACGTCGCTCCCTAGAAAAAAACATTACGAGGTTAAAAATAACCGAAATATCAACCGATACTCCAAAAATTTTTATTGGCGGGATAGCTAAATTTCGTAAAAATCTCATCAATCGGGAAATAATAAAAATCGACCGTAAGGGCAAATTTCTTATTTTCGAGCTAAAAAACAAGCAAATGATGATTGCTCATTTTCGTATGACAGGTCATTTTTTGCTTAATAAAAAAGGGGAATTTGATAATCAAAATTGTATTCGTGCGATCTTCAAGTTAAATAATGGTCAAGAGCTTCTTTACCAAGACATTCGCAAATTCGGTCGTTTTTGGGCGGGGGAGAAAAAAGAGGTTTTTGATGAATCAGGAATTGATAAATTAGGGTTTGAACCTCTTGAAAAAGAACTTAGTTTTGAGCAATTTTTGAAAAATATAAAAAAACACAAAAGCGCAATTAAACCCCTTCTTTTGAATCAAAAATTTATTGCCGGCATAGGAAATATTTATGCAGATGAAGCATTATTTCTTGCCAAGATTCACCCTTTGCGCAAAACAAACACACTAAATAAAATGGAGATAAAAGCGCTTCGTCAAGCCATAATCAATGTAATAAAACAAGGAATCAAAAATCATGGAACAACAATAGGCGAGTATGTGGATGCAGAAAATAAACAGGGTAAAAATCAGAATTATCTTTACGCCTATAAACGTGATAAAAAACCATGCCGTATTTGTGGCACAAAAATGCAAAGAATAGTGGTTGCTCAGCGGGGTACTACCTTTTGTCCAAGATGCCAAAAATACGCAAAATAATACTTGACATAATAAAATATTTAGTATATAGTAACAAACTTTCCAGTAAGAAAAATAGTTTACAAGACCAAAAAACGAACTTTATTCTAAAAGTAGAAAAGAAGTTTGACAATTTGGCAACTAAACTGTTATAACTAGTATTAGTAGATTTCATTAAGGCAAAACTTATGAGCGCAAAAACACCAATAGCTATAAAAATTCCGGATTTTTTGGACGAAGTTTTTATGGTATTAACAGACAAGGAGCGTCAAATCGTTGCACGACGTTTTTCTCTAGATGGTCAATCAAAAGCGACTCTTGAGGAAATTGGACAAGAATTTTCTGTTACTCGTGAACGCATCCGCCAAATCGAAAAAATTGCTCTCGGTAAGCTTCATCGTACGTCTGTAAATACAAAGATTCAGGAAATCAATATTATCGCGAAAAGATTTATTCAGCAGGCTGGTGGCGTCATTTCTGAGCCACTTTTGGTTAGTTCGATACTCAATGAAATCAAATCTTCACAAAAAGTAGATGGAAATATTATCCGTCTAGCACTTTGCATTAATGATGATATTGTAAAAATCAAACACTCTGACAGCCTAAAAGATGGCTGGATGGCAAATGATATCAAAATAAGTGATGTAAAAGCCACAATCAATCATGGGATTTCTCTTTTGAAGAAAAAGAAAGATGTTTTGCCGGAAGCTAGACTTATCAATGACACACTCGCATTTTTTACTCGCAAGGGTGCTAAAACCTCACCAAGTTTTGTGGTAAATTGTTTTAAGCTAAATAAACAGCTCAAGCAGGTGAATGGCGGTTGGGGTCTTGCTGAGTGGCGACACATTAATCCACGCTCAATTCGTGATAAAGCACTTATCATTCTTCGCCAAAATAAAAAACCGATGCATTTTACAGACATTCAAAATGCCATCATAAATGCCGACTTTGATAAAAAAGTTGTTACTCATCAGGCGGTTCATAATGAGCTTATTCGTTATGATGAATTTGTGCTTGTGGGGCGTGGACTTTATGCGCTTCGTGAATGGGG
>CAZJIT010000114.1:0-2166 GCA_964546155.1 uncultured Candidatus Peribacteria bacterium | reverse complement strand
ATTCGCTAGAAATATGTGCATAGTGCTTGATGGCTTGCATATCGTAAGCCGTGAGTCCGACAAAAATAGCAATTCCGACATAGGTCATTAGCCAGTAAAAAGTTTCACTGAAGAAGAAAATATTTACGATTGAGCCGATAATTAAGCCGATTAAGAGCATGAGCATGATTCCGCCCATACCGGTCAAGTTCTTTTTGGTTGTAATTCCATACAGTGCACTCACACCAAATACTCCGGCAGTGATCAAGAATGTGCCAAAAACTGAGGATAGTGTATAGACTAAAAATAGTGACGCCAGTGTGATTCCGTTGAGTAAGCTGTATGCCAAAAATGACAAAATAGCGCTTTGGTAAGTCATTTTATTTATTCTAGCGCTGAGATAAAACACCAACCCAAACTCCGCCAAAATTAGAAAAATCAGAATTGCAGAATTTCCAAAAATGAGTGTGAGAAGCTGTTCCGAAGTGGACACATACCATGCGCTTGCTCCCGTAAAAAGCAATCCCAGTGACATCCAGCCAAGGGTTTTGTTCATGAAGGTGCGCTCCTGTTCTGCGATTTGATCTTGGCTTTTTAGGCCGTAAATTTGTGAGTTTGTTTGCATATTTTTAGTTTATTTTAGTCATCTATATCTACAAATGGAAATTCATACTCTCCTACTTTGAGTTTATCCCCAGGAAAAGCCCCGAGTTTTTTTAGTTCACGACTAACGCCTAGTTTATGGAGAACATCCACCACACGCGCAAAACCTTCGTGATTTTGAAGTGGAGTCATGGCCACTATTTGTTCTATGCGCTTGCCATGAATGACATATTTTCCTTCAGATATTTTTTCTATGCGGTAATGGTGTGGATCCTCCAAATGTGGCTGGATTATTTCCATTCCCTCATTTTCAATTTCGATCTCAAGCTTTGGTATTTCATCTAATTTATTTTGCATTTCCCAAATCAGCTCTTTGATACCCTGATTTGTTGCAGCGGAAATGACAAAAATCTTTCCACCGCTTTCTTTCTTAAGTTCATTTTTTATTTTTATGAGCTCATCTTCAGGGATTGCATCAGCTTTGTTTATGACAATAATTTGAGGTCGGGCAGCTAATTCTGAATCAAAATTTTCCAATTCACGATTAATAGCTTTCCAGTAAGTGATAATATTTCCTTCACGAAGCGGATCCAGTAGGTGCACGAGCAAACGGCATCTTTGCACGTGTCGTAAAAATTCATGACCGAGCCCCTTGCCTTCACTCGCCCCTTCGATAAGACCGGGAATGTCACAAACTACAAATGACTTTCCTTTTTCGGTACTAACCACACCTAGATTTGGTACAATTGTGGTGAATTCGTATTCGGCTATTTTTGGTTTAGCAGCTGAAATAACAGAAATGAGGGTGGATTTGCCGACAGATGGAAATCCGATAATTCCCACATCTGCAACTAATCTGAGCTCAAGGCGAACTTCTTTGTTTTCACCTTTTTCACCTATTTCAGCAAAACGAGGAGTTTGGCGTATCGAAGATACAAAATGAGCGTTTCCCTTTCCGCCACGACCGCCTCTCAGTGCCAAGTATTCAGAATCTTTGTGTGATAAATCAGCCAACAAAGCTCCTGTTTCTTTATCAAAAATTAATGTGCCGACAGGTACCGGTAAAATTAAATTTTCTCCACATTTACCTTGCATATTTTTACCTGCGCCATCTTCACCCCGTGGTGCTTTAAAAATTTTTTTAGAGCTGTAATCTATCAGGGTGTTTATATTTGCATCAACCTTAAAAACAACATTGCCACCGTTGCCTCCGTTTCCACCATCTGGACCACCAAAAGGTATGTATTTTTCACGGCGAAATGATTTCGCTCCATCACCACCACTGCCGGCTATTATTTCTATACTAGCTTCGTCACAAAAATGTGCCATATGTATTTTTAAATTATCTTCAGAATCTTATCAGAAAAATAAAAAAGGTGCAATACTGCACCTTGTAATTGTTTTTAAATTATTTTTTGTTCTTGTCTAGCTTGTAAACCGCACGACCAACACGCACAAACTGATCATTTTTCTGTAAATTTAGAGAAATTGTGCCAACTTTTACATCGCGCATGGCAAGAACTTTGTCGATAATTTCCTGCTTGGAAAGAGGTGTTTTGGCTTTTTCTAAAATACTTTCGATAA
>CAZJIT010000113.1:0-2211 GCA_964546155.1 uncultured Candidatus Peribacteria bacterium | reverse complement strand
AGTTCTTTCATTTGCACCCATTCTAACCAAAAAAACACAAAAAAGAAATACAACCTAAAAAATATTTAAGCCATTTTTAATTTTCATCAGAACTCACGACACGCCAGTGAGTTTCGGCTTTGAGTTTGCCGGGTACGGCGAATCCGGCGGCTTTGACGTGACCTCCTCCACCGAATTTTTTAGCGATAGATGAAACGTCGATATCCTCGCTCTTGGTGCGCAATGAGGCTTTGACGCTGTCACTTTCCTCGGTGAGCAACATCGAATAACTGCCCTCCACGGCGTTCAGATAATCTACCGCTCCTGCCAATTCTTCTCGACAGGCTTGACATTCTTCATAGTCTTTTTTGGTTACCGCAGAAAAAACCACCCCTTCTTCATTTTTTTCTATGCGAGAGAGCACGCGCCCCCAAAGACAAAGTGTGGAAAGTGGAGTGGTTTGAAAAATAGACTTGGCGATGCTGCGATACGAACCCCCGCAACGCAAAAGATAAGACGCCGTGCGCAGGGTGTTCACGGTTGTATTCGAATGCTGAAAAGAGCCCGTATCAGTGTAAAGTCCGGTCAGCAGGCAGGTCGCCATTTCCGGCGTGATATTCACTTTCGTAAATTTGAAAAAATCCACCAACATCTCTGTAACAGAGGCATAACTCGGATCAATCCACTTCACTTCCGGCTCAAAATGCCCGTTGGGGTGATGATCAATTTTAATAATCGGTTTCTGTTCAAAAAACTCCGGATAGTCCTCCGCAAAGCCAATCAAATGCAAATCTCCAGCGTCCAAAATAATTCCCAAATCATAATTTTCCGGCTTGAAATCCTGCAAAATATCCTGCGCCTTCTCGATAAACTGAAAAGCTCGCCCCGCCTTGTCCATGCAAAAAATATCATTTGGAATCCCGATTTGTTCGAGCATCAGCGCAAAAGCCGTGGTCGAACCTATCGCATCTCCGTCCGGATTTTTGTGCGCAAAAAGTGCCACCCGATTAGCTTTTTCGAGTTGCTCTCTGATTTTTGCGAAGATGTGAAAAGGCAATTTGCTGTTCATGCTCAGTTTTAGATAGTCCGCTACTTTATACCTTTTTTATGAATTTTTAAAACGAAAAGCCTTGCAAAAAATAGAAAATGTGTTGAAATTATTTTTGCTTAATTTTGCACAAAAGACTCTCGATATGACTCACATAATCCACGGAATGATCAATCTTGAAATTGAGCTGCGGGACATGTCTCATCGTCAGCCGTTTTTGCAGATTTTTTATCCAGTGATGCTTGCTTTTTTCGATAGCCTTGATCAGCTCACCATTCTTTTTATTCGCATGCACAAAAACCTCCGCCGTAGTCAGTTTCGGATTTACCTCCACGGCCGTCACTGTCACCAAGCTAAATTTACTGTTATCCAAATGACGTGCAAGTTCAATTGCAATTTCTTCTTTGAGCAACGATGCGATGCGAAATGGTCTATCATTTGTCATATCTTTATTTTTTCATTAAAATAGCTTCATGTCAAACATAAGAAAAATAGTTTTCCTCGGAACGCCGGAAATAGCCGTGTCCAGCTTGCGAGAATTATCTCAAAAATACGAAATCGTGGCGGTGATCACTGCACCGGATCGCCAGTCTGGCAGAGGCAAAAAGCTCACCCCTTCTCCCGTAAAAGTTTTGGCGGAGGAGTTGGGTTTGCGTGTTTTTCAGCCGGTGAAGGTGAAGGAAATCATGGACGAGGTGCGGAGTTTGGAAGCTGATTTGGGCGTGGTGGTGGCTTACGGTTCGATTTTACCGCAGAGTTTTTTCGATATTTTTCCGCAAGGTTGCGTCAATTTGCATTTCAGCCTACTTCCTCGCTGGCGTGGAGCGAGTCCCGTGCAGGCGAGCATTTTGGCAGGTGATGAAGTGACGGGCGTGACTGTTCAACAGATGGTTTACGAGCTGGACGCCGGAGATGTCCTAGGTAAAATCGAACGACCTCTCGATGGCACAGAAACGACAGCTCAGCTCTGGAGCGAATTTGCGGAGAGTGGTGCGGATTTATTGTGTGATGTTTTGGCTCAGGATTTCGCTCCGGTGAAGCAGGATAATTCGCAAGTGACATTTTGCGGTAAATTTTCTAAGCAAGATGGCGAGCTGGATTTTGCTCAACATACCGCTCTTGAGCTTGACCGCAGACGCCGAGCTTTTACACCTTGGCCGGGGGTTTATACTTTTTTCCGTGAT
>CAZJIT010000112.1:0-2290 GCA_964546155.1 uncultured Candidatus Peribacteria bacterium | reverse complement strand
GGTGCAATCATTTGGTTGTGTTCACCTCCTCTCTAGGATTATCAACAAATAATTGATCTATGTCCTCTTGACGGAAAAACCACTGCTTACCTATTTTTGTACCATTGATTTCATTATGCTTAATCCATTTCCTGACAGTGGTGACTTTTATACCAAACATCTTGGCCACCTCTTCGGTTGAGTAGTATTTAGTGTTACTTTTCATAACTATATCTTGACTTTATCACATTTTATGTTATTGTCAAGTATATGCTCACACAATCACAACAAAGAAGAGTATTGAGAAAATTGAGGGGTAGTATTCCAAGAACAAAGAACGACGATTATAAGCAAGTGAGTATTCTTGATGTGTATGATAAGTTGGCCGGTGGGCAGACAAAAAGGTCTGGACGGGCAGTCATGGCTCTTTGTCCATTTCATGGAGAGAACAATCCGAGCTTTGCCATGTACGAGGACACCAATAGTTATTTTTGTTTTGCCTGCGGAGAGAAAGGGTCGGCTATTGACTTAATCATGTTTATTAACAACTGTTCATTCAGTGAGGCAGTAGAAATTGCCAAAAACTTATGACTGCCCAAGAGTATTTTGATAGCCACACAATAGACCCAGAGTTTGCCAAAAAGTTTGGCTGGTCGTGGAACGATGAGAAGATAACCATACCAATCAAGAACGAGGATGGAGAAGTAATGTTCAATCACTATCGCCACCTAACTGGCGATACAAAATTTAGCTTCGACCCCGGGGCTAAGAAAATGCTTTACGCCAGCCATGTGATCAAAGACAAGGAATGGGTAGTTTATTGTGAGGGCGAACCTGATTGTGTTAGGTTGTGGCAGGAGAGCATACCAGCGGTGACATCAACTAGCGGTGTTGAGTCAGTAAGTGAAGATATCTTGGAGCCGTTAAGAGGTAAGGATGTATATATTTGTCTAGACAACGACGACGCTGGAAAGAAGGCGATTGAGAAGCACTACAAGGTACTAGAAAGCGTAGGAGCTAAACCAGCGATCATTGAGCTACCTGATGGGGTTAAGGATGTGTGCGAGTATTTTGAGAAGGGAAATAAGGCGGATGAGCTGATGGTTGAATTGCTTTCTTTAGACCAATGGCTGGACAAGCATGAGCCTGATGAGTTTCAGCTAGAAGAAATATCAGAATTACTAGCAGAGGATATACCTGAGGAAAAATGGATAATTGAGAGGGTATTACCAGCAGAAGGGTTCACTTTTATTTTTGGAGCTGAGGGTACTGGTAAGTCGCTATATACGCTTTCTATAGCCAAAGCCATTGTCGAGAAGAGGCCGTGGTTGGGTAGATTTGCGATCAACACAAGAACCAAAATGCTTTTTATTGACAAGGAGAACTCAAGGAAAATCTCTCAAGATCGGTTTAAGGGTATGGGTATTGAGGATAAGGAAGGGATGATTTATCGGGTCAAGTATCCCCATTATTTTGATTTAACTGATCCAAAGGAAGATGATGGCATATCAAAATTTGCAAAATCCTTGTCTCGCAAGGTTGAGGCATTGAATATTGGTTTGATTATAATTGACTCATTCACGGATGTAATGATCGGAAATGAAAATGCGGCTGGGGATACTCAGGTGTTTTTTGACACATTAAGGCGGTTGTTTCCAGGTAGGGCGTTTTTGGTACTACACCATGAGAACAAGCCATCAATGACCGTAAGAAGTTCGGCACAAAGAGCCAGAGGGAGTACCAACATCAATGCTCAAATAGTGTCAGGTTTCAGGGTGGCAGCTATGCCCAACACAATCAACGAATTTTCTTTTGAGCAGACCAAGGCTAGGGACTCTCAAAAACTATCAAAGTTTAAGGTCAACTTAGTATCTCAGGTCAATCCAGACGGCAAGGGAACTTACATTTCAGAAGTGGCTTATGGGGGAGAGGTGATAGATATTGAAGCCAAGAACGCTGAGGCAAGACAAGTGATAACTGAGCTGTTGGATAAAAATTACGAATTTACCAAGGATGATCTTTATAAGGCGTGTGAGAGTAAAGATATATCTAAGAGAACCGCCGATACAGTACTGGGAACTTTAGTCAAAAGTCAGGATATTGATTACAGACAGGATGATAACAATCACCGAAAGAGAGTGTATTTCAGGCCAGTAATGGAAGAGTTAGATCAAGAACTATGAGATACTTTTTTGACAAGTTGATTTTCTCGTTTGCAATACCTTTGCAATACCATTGCAAAAGAGAAAGGATTGGTATATCCGTCGTTTGCAATGGTAGTGTTAATTCTCGTTTGCAATCGTGCCTAAAT
>CAZJIT010000111.1:0-2311 GCA_964546155.1 uncultured Candidatus Peribacteria bacterium | reverse complement strand
GTTTAAAGAGAAAGGTAACTCCATGCAGAACATTGAATTATACAATGGCGAACTCATGGAGGAAGCAAAGTTTAGGCACATCAGTGCCTTAATCTTGGGGCTATTTTTTGGGAATACGGAGCAGTGTCATGAATTTGCAAAATTCTGTCTAGGGAAAGGCAAATTTGCGAGTTCTCGTGAAGAAAGCTTAGGGGAGCCGACACGGCTGGCTTTGAAAAAATTTGGTTTGATGGTGCAAAAACAAGGGCTTTGCGTCCCCCAGCAAAATGGGGAAATGCTTGTTATGTATCACGAAATTGTTCCAAATAAGGTCAAAGCCATAATGCTGACATTGCTCAAAAGAGAGGATTCACCTCTACACTTTATTAATTTGGTTCTTGCGGAAGAATGGCCCACTTCGGGCATAAATTGTGTCGCCTGAGCCAAATGCCGCCCTGTTCATATCGGGGCGGTTTTTTATTATGCAATATTATTGCAAAATAAACAATAATATGTTAAAATATCATGAAAACAAAAATAAACATGCTCAAAAAAATATCTAAAATTATCGGGAAAACTCTGAATGTGAGCGAAGGTGAATGGGGGCGTCTAGCGATTGCGTGGCTGACACGCTTCTTTTTTCAGATTGGTTTTGTGATTGGTTGGACTTTACTTGTGGCGCTTTTTGTTTCTCGAATGGGAGTGGAGCATCTTCCTTTATTTTTCGTAATCAACGCACTTTTGGTTATTTTGGGCAGCATTGGTTTTGCCTTCGTTATCGGTAAAATCTCTCCTCACAAACTCGCAGTTGGTACGACCATCACTGCCATTTTAACCTTGTTTTTTGCGCACGGCATACTTGATCAAAATTCCTCATATTTGTATTTTTTCTTATTCGCACTCATAGCCGAAGCGGCTTTCTGTTGCCAAATTTCAATCCTCCTTTCAAATTTTGCCGAGAGATTGTTTACTCCGCTTGAGGGCGAGAGAATGTTCCCGCTTATCGAATCCGCAGAAACTTTGGGTGGTATCGGCGCAGGTTTGGTGGCGGTTGTCGGTGTAAAATATTTCACTCCTGAGCAGCTTATTTTTGCATGGATTGGATTTCTTGTTATTTTGGCATTTTTGTTGGTTTTTTACAGCTGGTGGTCGGAGCGTGATTTGCCTAAATTAATTTTCAAAGAAGAATCCAAAGCCGAATATATCTCTCGCCTGAAGCAAATTTTCGATGGAGCCAAACATCTTCGCCGTTACAAATTTCTTCGCAATATTGCCTTTGCAATTCTTCTTCAATGGTTTATTTTTACGCTTTTGGATTTTCAGTACACATTGGTTGTTCAACACAATTCCGAAGTTTTGCAGGCGCAGGCGCACGGAGGAGAGGTCTTGCATCACGCAGCTTCCGATTCTCTCGAATCCCAAATGACACATGGACTTGGTATTTTACACATCATTTTTTCAGCCGGCAGACTTGTCATGCAGTTACTTTTCGCCTCTCGCATTCTAGGTAAATTAGGCGTGGTGCGCACATTTTTTACACACCCATTTTTTTCACTTTTCAGCTTCGGGGCAATGATTCCGTTTCATGGTTTTGGCACAGTGGTTTTCGCCAAATTCCAAAATGAAGCTACAGGTGTTCTAGCCAAGAACTCAGTGCACAATTCTTATTATGCTTTTCCTGAAAAGATGCGTGAAGCTGTGAAAGAATTTTTGGAGGGGTTTATGCGACCGATCGGCTCACTTTTTGGAGCCCTTTTGCTCCTCGGAATAAATTTAATTTTCCCGCACGATTTTGCCCTGAGCGTTGATATCATTCTTTTTATTGCAGCTCTTTTCAGTATTTTGATCGTTTGGAATATGCGTCAATCTTACACGCATCTTTCCAAAAAAATTCTCGAAAAGCCCGGTTTGCACCCTGATAAATTTGACGCCATCGAGATTCTTGCTCAGCCGGGACACCACGAACCTACCGAACACCTCATTCGTAGTTTGCATTTTCGTAACGAACCAAAAGAGTTGCGCATTAAAATTCTCCAGACTCTAGGCGCTATTCGTGATGAAAAAACCATTCCGGATATTCTTGAGGCGCTCGCTCCAGATGAGGATCCTGACGTTCAACTCACAGCCATTCAGGCTCTCGCTGAATTTAAAAATCTTGGACAGTATTTTTATACACAGGCGTTTACTCGTTATCGCATTGTGCACACGCTTTCGGATATGCTTCGTCAGCCCAATACCTCCAAAAAAATTCGTCGTGCGATTATTCAGGTTTTTGCAGGTTTGCACGAGGCTGAAATTGTGCCGATTCTCCTCAATATGCTCCAAGACCAAG
>CAZJIT010000110.1:0-2342 GCA_964546155.1 uncultured Candidatus Peribacteria bacterium | reverse complement strand
GTTCAACAACAAAACTTTTATTTCTTACAAAATAGAATGTATCTCATGTGGGAAAATCGAAACTTTCACGATAAAAAATGTTGCTGAATTAATCGAACAACTAAAAGCCAAAAAACAAGCCTCTGCATAATTTGCGGAGGCTTCTTCTTATTTTATCACGCCGATACGACGCTCAATCTCCTGACTCACGAAGCTCTTGTCACGACCATATTTTAAGCGTGAAATTTCCTTCAAAACCTCCGCCACTTCCTCGTCACGTGGATATTTTTTGAGCCATTCCGGATCCCACGGCTTCTGCACCTCCATACTAAACGGACGTGAAGGCTGTGTATCCACCGACAATTTGATTGCAGATTTGAACGCGTCGAGATTGATCAGATCCGACTCCGAGAAAACCGGCTCCATCTCTTTCGCCATAAATTCGCCGTCCTGCGCACCGATTTTGTACGCCATCATCGTCCCCACATTTCCGAAAATCGCCTTCTTGATTTTCTCATTACCACGCTCGTCTGTAAGCTGATCGAGATACTGATGCGCCAACACAAGACCAAGGCGATATTTACGTGCCTCAGAGAGAATACTCTCAATCGAATCCGTCACATAATTTTGAAATTCATCGATGTAGAGGAAGAAATCACGACGCTGATTCGCCATCATGCGCTGACGACGAAGTGCGGCAACTTGAATTTTATTCACGATAATCAGACCGAGTAATTTCGAATTGATATCACCGATCAAACCCTTGGAAAGATTGATCAGGAGAATCTTGCGCCCGTTCATCACGTCGGCAAAATCAAAAGCGGAATGCACCTGCCCGACAATGTTGCGCATCAGAGAGTTGGTCACAAACGCACCAAACTTCGCAGCAAAATACGGAATCATTTCTTGTTTTTCACGTGCACCGGTTTGTGCCATTTGATTTTCCCAAAACGATTTCACGACAGGATTCTTCACTTTACTCACTTTGTATTTTTGGAAGACATCATCAGTGAAAAGACGCACGATGTCAGTCAGCGCGCCGCCGTCCGGATCCGCCATCAGAGTCAGACAACCATTGCGGAAATAATCCTGAATACGTGGCCCAAAAGTTTCCTCGTCAAAAAGCTTGATCATGATATTCATCGCATCAAGTGCAATCAACTCACGCTCCTCCTCGTCCTTACCCTCAAGAATATTCAGACCCATCGGTCGCTCGGTGTCAGCTGGATTGAAATAAATCACATCATCGGCACGCTCCCGTGGAATGTACGGCAAAATATCCTCAATCAACTGTCCATGCGGATCAATCACACAAACTCCTTTCCCTGCCCGAATATCCTGATGTAGCATCGTCTGAAGCACGGAAGATTTACCCGTACCCGTCTGACCAATCACATAAAAATGTCTAAATCTATCTTCATTTTTAATATAAATCGGTTTCTTTTCGCCACGGTAAGAATTGTACCCAAGCAAAGTCCCCTCCTCGGGAATATTATCCGGCGCCGGCGCAATCTTGAATCTTTGCCAAGCGATATTCGGCGCACGATTGTAACGAATATTTGGTAAGTGCCAAAGACTCGCCAGCTCGTCCGGAGAAAAAATCATCTTCTTGCCAAACATTTCATGCCAGAAGTTTTGGCAAAAAGAACGCAAAACAAAACCCTGTAAAAATTTCTTTTCATTGTGGTGTTTCGTCGCCACAAATGAATTCATGTTCGGATTATTGAATTGCTGAAACGAACTTTTGAGATTATTGAGATGTTCACGAGATTTTGTCTTGGTCTTGGACGAAGTAACCAAACGCACCACACTCTCGAAACCAATGTCATTTGTTTTTTGCTCGACAGCCTTCGCACGCTCCTCGGTCAGCGGTGTCACATGACTTTTTTCGTCCGCAGGATTTTTATCCTCCTTGCCCGAAAGAATATCCAAAAGCCCCCGCAACATCGTCAGCGGGTTGAAATACGAAAGAAAACTTCTGTGTTTTTTATTTTGCATCAATTCCTCAACCAAAACTTTCCCTTTAATTTGCCAGCCGTCCTTCGCCGGACGAATAATCACCTGCACACTCGCCCCCTCGTCTTTTTCCAATTTCGAAAGCGCATTCGTAATCGCATTCAGCGGATCGGATTTGAGCTCATTGTAAGTTCGAATCGGAAAAAACTCATTACGCACCGTCTGCAAATAACACGTCGAGGACTGATACCCCGCATGAAAAATATTGTAATCCTTCTGAATCTCGATGAAACAATCCGGATAAAAAGCCGTGATTTGCTTCTCGACCAAAGACGCTAGATTTTGCGGAACAACCACAAAAAAATTGAATTCTTTGTTTTGGGCAACGTATTCGAAAGAAAGATAAT
>CAZJIT010000109.1:0-2359 GCA_964546155.1 uncultured Candidatus Peribacteria bacterium | reverse complement strand
AGAGGCTGAGCAGTAGTACACGAGTAATTTGTATAAATTTTTTGTTCATTAGGTGTGTGTTTTTGTGTTAGGTCAATGCGAGGAGCCCGACCGCAGGCGTCCAGAGCGAAGTGATAAAATCACAAGCTCGGAGCCGTAGGGCAGCGTGAGTAAAATTTGTCGCGTGTTACGAAAATTTTATTCTAAGCTGAGGGCGACCCACTGTTTATTTTTCATAACATTATACCAAAAATCCCCTCAGAAATCTACCGAGAGGACTTGCGTAAAATCTAAATAATGGGCTAATCTACTGCGGTAAATACGAGATAAATCACGGTGCGCACGAGTGAGTACGAGAGAATCACAGTAAACAAGCCAATAATTGACCACATGATAGTGATTTTTGCTTTGGAAGTTTGCTCATCATTTCCGAGCCCCTTCACGAGGTGGAATGCCCCCACAACCAGTGCCAAAACCGCCACACTCGCTGCAAAATAAAGTAAAATATCGGCCGTGTGAAGCAAAAATTCATTCAAAGCGCCCTCCGCAGAATCAGACTCGTACTTGATGAGATTGTCCGCACCATCACCCAAATAATTTGGATCAAGATGTACCTGCGCAAACGCACTGCCCGCACTCACGAAGCAAACCGCAAAGATAAGAGAAAGTATTTTTTTCATTAGAGAAGGCTGGTTAGGTGGGCGATAATACTCACGGCAGAATAAGCAAACATCATCACAAAAAGTGCGATAATCGCAAAAGTGACAGTTTTGTGAGCTTTTTTGATTTGGTCTTCGTTACCTCGAGCAGTGAGATAGAGGTAACCCGCAATCACGATCATCAGAACGGCAATCGCACTGATCATGCTCGTCATGGTCTGCACAATCCTACCAATCACTTCACTTTGGAGTTTTTCAGTGCGGTCTTTATTGGTCAGGTAAATATCCTCCTCATCTGGAGAACCCGGAAGCAAATCGTGCTCAATCCCGATACTTGGCGGAACTTCTCCGGCAGCCTGCACCGCACTCACCCCTACTCCGAGTAGATTCAGACTCATGACCAAAACTAGAAATATTTTTTTCATTTTAGATTAATTTAAGTACACCGGATACGATCGAATAAGCCAAACCAATCACCACCAAACCAACCACGCTATAAGTAAGATTGCGTTTCATTTTTTCAATTTCATCGTCATGATCCGCAAAAATAATCATCCAAATACCGCTGTACATAAACGAAATAAAAGCCACTAATCCACCTAGCATAATCAAAAATTTGATAAGCAAGGGCAGAAGCTCGGTGTGCGCTGTCGCAGTCGGCAAACCACTCACGTAATCCGTGCCACTGACATCGAGCGGAAAAACAACCACCTCGGCAGAGGACTCCGGAGTCCAAACATTTTTGTATTTTTCTTGGACGGAGAGAGTGTGCCTGCCCACGCCGAGCTTATCCGGAGTGAAAGAAGTGGCAGTCGTTTCTTGGCATTTTTCATCATCGAGACAATAAAGAAAAACTCCGGTGTAAGAATCATCTACGCTAGAATTCCCCCTCCATGACCAAGTCGGCATTTGATTTGTGCTTGGCATTTTATTGTCCACGGCGATTTCCGGCGACCAAAGCAAGTCCGCAAAAATCAAATTTTCTGAAAGATTCATTTCCTCGACTGAAAAATCCAGCTCACCCAGATTTTCCAAATCGGACAATTTTTCATCAGGGGTATTATTTTCCTCCACTTCGAGATTCGGTAAATCCGTGTTTTCCTCCGCTTTGGGTTTTTCGTTCGCCACATCTAAAATCTCGGAATCAAAACCGCCGAGATTTATGCCGGTGTTTATCGTGTCGTCTTCGGTCGGGCTGAGATTTAGATTAAAATCCTGCGCCAAAACAAATCCGCAAGGGAGAAATAATCCGCAAATAATTACTAAATATTTTTTCATTTAATTAAAGAAAGTTGGATTGATGGTGTAAAGAATGAGCGAGGTCAAAAACAACAAAGCTAGTCCTGCAAAGACTTTTGCGATACGAGCCTTCGCCTCGGACTGCTGCTCGATCACACCCGACACGCTGATCTGAATACCCGAAACCACAATCACAAGCACGGCGATAAAACCGACAATTCCTGCGATCCATTTGTAGAGCATGCTGGCGTAATTCATGAGAAAAGCGGTGCCACCCTTGCCACCTTCCGTCATCACGATGTAGTCGCACCCGATCGGCTCCTGAAGTTCCTGACACACCACCCCGTCCGGACAAAGCACGTGTTTTTCCTTGGCCTTCTTGATCAAATCCTGATAATTCTTACTTTCTTTGAAATTTGCCAAGGCGGTTTTTGCCTGAACCAATTCATTATTTTTGATATTATTTTTTTCGGTTTCGAGAG
>CAZJIT010000108.1:0-2401 GCA_964546155.1 uncultured Candidatus Peribacteria bacterium | reverse complement strand
ATTTTCAGTAAATTTACGACCATGAAAAAAGATATTCACCCAAATTACAACTCCGAAGCCAAGGTAACTTGTGCTTGTGGTGCCACATTCGCAGTTGGCTCTACCAAGGACGAAATGCGCACTGAGCTTTGTAGCCAATGCCACCCTTTCTACACCGGCAAGAAAAAGCTGGTAGATACAGCTGGACGTGTAGATCGTTTCCGTGCCAAGCTTGAAAAAGCTCAAAAGACTCAAGAAGCTAAGGCTAGCACAAAGAAAAAGGCCAAGATCAAAGTTATTGAGGACACCACTTCCGAGAAATAATTCAAAACAAATAACCATGCTTTTCCGGCATGGTTTTTTTGTGCACAAAAAAATGGGGAGTTTTTTACTCCCCATTTGTTAACTGCCTTTTTCAAAAATTATTTTAAATGCTTCTTTGCTGTCTTTAGCCCAATAAAGATTTTCGATATCCTTGTGCAACCTATTTGCCTTTTTTATTCCGTCGAGCGCCATTTTGATGTGCTTTCTTTGATTTTTGCAAATATCCAAAATAATGATTGGCTTGCCAACACTAAAACAGATTTCATCGTCCAGCACGTCCCAAAATTCATTCATAGTGCCAATACCACCCGGTGCAATCACAAAAGCACAAGAGATATCTTTCATAAATTGCTTTCTTTCAGATAGGAGTTTCCTTTCGTGATATTCCGTAAAATACTTTGGCGGGTAGCAGAGGGAGTCGCCATTCCACTGTTCCAAATTTACACCTATTGTTCTTCCATCTGAGTTTCTGGCTCCCAGTGTTGCACCGCCCATGGCACCGTATTTTCCTCCGCCGGTCACAACCCCAAATCCATTTTTAGCTAAAGTCATTCCCAGTTCGTAGCATTGCACGTAGAAATTGCCCTCATAATCTTTTTTGGCAGAACCAAATACTGCCACATTTTTCTTTTCCATAAAACACTCTCCTCGCATCTAAATTTCAAATTTTCAAAAAAACATAACATTAAACAGTGTTACTTTTTATCACATTTTCGCCTCACTTGTCAATCACACAAAGTTTACATTTTGGTTGTCGAAATTCCTCTCTGCAATATTTCGTAGATCCTTGCGTGTAATATCCTTACCCCCTAAGCCGATCGTAAACGCCTCAATCCGTGTCTGAAAACCAAACAAAGCCCGACGCATTTCAGTTGCGAGAATACCTTCAGTTCCGAGAGAGATATTTTTGTCGAGAATCATCAGTCTCGGGATTTTAGCGCAAATTTCACGTACTTCCTCGTCTGCAAATGGGCGCAAAGAGCGAATTTTTACCGCACCGACTTTCTTGCCCTCCGCTCGCATCTCATCTACCGCCTCACGCACCGTTCCCATCAGACTTCCCACCGTCACGAACGCCATCTCCGCATCTTCAAGCCGATAGCCTTCCACCAAATTTTCAGAAAATTCCGGATTTATTTCATGTAATTCTGCAAAAACTTTCCTCAATTCACTTTCAGAATTAACCAAATCGTCGTGGAGTTTTTTGCGGAAAAGATGATAATGCTCAGGCAGTGCATAAGTCCCCAAACTGCGTGGTTTTTCGCTATCGAGGACATCTTTTCTTTCTATTTTTGGTAATATTTTATCAACAGTTTCTTGAGTCGGCATTTGCACTACCTCGGCCGTATGCGTCAGCGCAAATCCGTCCACATTTACGATTACCGGTAAATTTAATTTCTCCGCAACCTTGTAAGCCGCAATGTGCATCAAAACGGCTTCATCCAGTGTTTCCGCAAAAATATTTATCCAACCGGCGTCACGCACAGTCACGGTATCCTGTGTGTCGTTCCAGATATTTAGCGGTGCACCGATTGAACGATTTGCCACCGTCATCACCACTGGTAGCCTCATTCCTCCGATATTAAAAACAACCTCAGTCATCAAAAGCAGCCCCTGACTGGTCGTGGCGGTGTAGGTGCGACTACCCGCTGCACTAGCGCCAAGCACCATGCTCGCTGCCGCAAATTCACTCTCAGCGTACATGTACTCTGAGTTGAGCTTTCCGTTCGCCTTGAGTTTCGCCAATCCCTCCACGATGTGTGTCTGTGGAGTAATCGGATAAGCCGAGATAACTTCGGGTTTACATTTGGCAATCACTTCTGCGATCGCCTCAGAACCCTCGAGGAATTTTTTTTCTAGCATTAATTTTTCTTTTTCATTTGTATAGCTTGGATAGGGCAAACATTCGCACAAAGTCCGCAACCCTTGCATTTGCTCAAGTCTGCACGATAAACACCATCTGCATCAGGAGCGATACACCCCTCAGGACAAACATTCGCACACATTCCGCATTTCATACATTTATTCGCATCTACTTCCGGATAATCAGTTGCCCAATTGCCGGTGTCAGCACCGGTAGAAGCTGGATCAACAGAAT
>CAZJIT010000107.1:0-2418 GCA_964546155.1 uncultured Candidatus Peribacteria bacterium | reverse complement strand
ATTTTGGTGGATAATGGAATTATCGTTCAAGAGGGTGTGCACCACTACCGCAAGCAAAATGTAGATCCGCATCTTTCCGCCAAACTTTCCATTCGTGATTTCAAGTGGCCAATTCTCGCAGGCACACTTACCACTGTTTCTGCTTTCGTACCGATGCTCATAACTCCGGGTATTATCGGACAATACATTAGTGTTATCCCGGTCACTGTTGCCATTGTACTTTTGGGCTCGCTTTTTTCCGCCCTTGTAATCAACACCTCCCTTTCCGCTATTTTTCTACATGGTGATGAAAGTCATGAAAGCAAATATAATCTCAGCAAACCTCTTTATGAAACCGTTGGACCTATTTATAAGCGTGCCCTTTGCAAGCTTCTTAATAGTAGCCGTGCTCGCAGGAGAAGTTATCTCGGAGTTTTTCTTCTTTGGATAGCCTCACTTTCTTTGCCGGTGATAGGGCTTGTAGGTGTGGAAATGTTTTCAGGAGGGGATTTTGATTATTTTTACGTGGAAATAGAAAGTGACACTGGGCAAATTCTCGACAAAACCGATGAGATTATGGAGCTCATAGAAGCTGAGCTTGTTGCCACACCCGAAGTAAAAAGTTTCGTGAGCTACACTGGTTCGATGTCAGGTGGAGAGGTAAATATTTCCAATCGCAAATCCGACAATCCAAGCTTAGGTTCTATCACTGTAAATTTGGTTGAAGAGCGTGAGCGTAAAGTTTTGGATATTATTGCAGATTTACGTCAGCGCACCGACTACCTTCAGTCACGTGCAAAAATAGTTTACAAAGCCGAAGAGGGTGGTCCACCTAGTGCGGCTCCAGTTACAGTGCGTATTACCGGTGAAGATCTAAACACCATAAACGAAATAACACTTCGTACCCGTCAGGCTCTTGCCAAGATTCCGGGAGCAGTGGATATTGCCGACAATATCGAAATCAGTAAAGGTCAAAACACTTTTCGTTTCGATAATTACAAAATCGCCAAAATGGGCATAAATCGAATTGCGGTTATGCAAACTCTCCGTGCCGCTCTCGAAGGCACTAATTCTGTCGAGATGTGGCTTGGCGGCGACAAACAAGACGTAGTTGTAAAATTCAATACGGACGATTTTGACATCAATTCACTTTTGGATATGTCTTTTGTTACCGCAAGAGGGGATTATGTCCCCTTACGTGAATTCACATCTTCCACTCTCGAGCGTGAATTCGCCAGCATTCGTCACCATGACGGAGAACGCTTCTTCAATGTTACATGTAGCACTGCAGAAGGTGTGACTGCCGCTGAAATCAACACTAAACTAGAGGCTGAGATGGCAACTTGGGATTGGCCGGAAGGTTATGATTATTATTTCGGTGGTGAAATGGAAGACATCGAAGAATCATTCACAGCGATGTTTCAAGCTTTTGGTGTGGCGATTTTACTCATTTTGCTCATTCTCATAATTCAATTCGATTCATTCCGTCAGCCACTTATTATCGCTCTTTCTATTCCACTTTCACTTATCGGAATTTTGCCGGGGTTGAGTATTATGGGTCTAAACATCAGCTTCCCCGCGATTATCGGTATTGTGGCGTTGGCAGGTATTGCAGTGAATGATGCGATTGTACTCATAGACCGTATTAACTCTCTTGTTCGTGAGCACGGTCAGGATCCTTGCGAAGCCGCTCTAGAGGCTGGTTACAGTCGTCTTCAGCCGATTATTCTCACCACTTTTACCACGGTTGCCGGCGTAATTCCTCTTGCTTTTTCTCAGCCTATTTGGGCACCACTTTCTTGGTCGATGGCTTTTGGTCTTATGACCACAACCTTCCTCACACTTTTGCTTGTGCCATCACTTTATATTTCATTCTACACGGGCAAGCTCGGCAAAATCCAAATAGACAAACACCTCCAAGAAAAATCTCCCGAAAGCACACAGGAAATGCCATAGTTTCATTGATTTTTGGTCTTATTTATGCTAAAATAAACAGATAAATAAAAACCAAAATGCAAAACAAAAAACTAATCAGTGCAACCTTCTCTTTTCTAGCCTTGTTTTTTGGGCTTTTTCCGCATTTTGCATTTGCTCAAGTTACTAATAAAATTGAGCAAAATTTAAAAGAAAGAGTGGAAAAAATATCCATCTATCAGGAGCTCCAAAGTAACAATGAAAATAAGGAATTGCAGGAAAAAGCTAAAGAGCTAGGCATTCTATCCGAAGATGGCAAAGTTCAGAATGATTTTTATTTTGATTTTTATACTCCAGAAACAAAAAATGAAGATGCTCTAGAATGTGCCGAAAAGATAGATACTTATTTATTTTATCAAAAATACCAACAACAGCTAAAACAGCTAGAATCCGAATTAAATCTCAAAAAACAAAGAATACAAGACCTTAAATTAGCCATACAAGCACAAGAGATTAGAAATTCTG
>CAZJIT010000106.1:0-2440 GCA_964546155.1 uncultured Candidatus Peribacteria bacterium | reverse complement strand
GCTTCTGTGATTTCGTTAGCTGAGCAGTATTTTTGAGTTGTGGCTGGGCCGCAGATTGCACCTTTGGCGATAGCAGAGGTTGTAGCGGTGATTGGGGTGGGGGTGATGGTTTCGCAATAATTCTCTAAAACAGCGGGATAAGTTCTTCCTCCTGTACAATTTATAGCCTTGGATTTATCGAGCAACATGCATGGATAACTACCTAAAGTAGAAACTGTGCAGTAACGCACGCTTTCCGTGCAACTATAAATGGCCCCAACCTGTTTTTCTCCTGAGTAAGCTCTGCCCATAGCATAATAAGTATCATTATTCCTGCCAGCAAAATAAGTACCAGTACCAATAACTTTTCCGCAAAAACTCACATAAATTCCGCCTTGATTCCAGCTTAAATTAGAGCCTATTGGGGGACAATAACCTCTTTGCATATTTACGGTATTAATTTTATGACTATCACCATCACTGTCACGACAAGTGGTAGAACTCATTGTTGTACTTTCTGAATATGTCATTCTTGGATCAACCGACTCACAAGACCCACCAACATAAATTAATCCTGAACCAATCAAGTCTTTATTTACTTCACTAAGACTCACGGTTACTGTTTTTGGCGAAGTGTTTAACAAGGCTTTAAATTGAAAATAGCTCAATGCTTTCGCCTCCAAAATTCCAAAAATACCATCAAACCAATTCGATTCTTTTTTTGCAATAGTTGAGCTGTTTTTCAGCGCACCCGTAACTCGATAACGCTGACCGCACTCCTGATAAGCCGGCTTCTGCGCAATAAGCTTGTAGTTATTATTTTGCCCAATAACGGGATCGGTGTCTGTGTAAGAGTTTTCATCTGTTAAAACCGCAATATTTGATCCGTTTCTCTGAACAGTGTAAGTGGTGCCAGAAATACCAAGTTTTTCCCATGTCAGGGTCACTTCACCAGCCACAGAATTATCAGCCTGAAAATTCAGCTGCTCACTGGCTCGTGCCTCAGAGATGATATTTGGCTTTGTGTCGCTGAAATTACAACTCGGCAAAAACTGCCCACACGTGACAAAAACCAAAACCAAACTGATGAGTAATGTGATTTTATTTTTCATTTTCGGTAAAAACAATTATACTGTTATTAATAGTATAACTTTTATGCAAACAAAAATGAATAAGAAAATATTTTTAGGAAGTCTTGCGGTTTTTGTTTTAGGCGGGATTGGCTTTTGTCAGGCGGAAGGTTTTTCTGATGTGGACGAATCTCACCCGAATTATTCCGCAATTTCCAGTTTGGCACAAAAAAATATCGTGGAAGGGTATGCGGACGGGACTTTCAAGCCGGAGCAAAAAATCAATCGTGCAGAGTTTTTAAAAATTATCACAGAGTCGATTTTTGCCGAAGATGAAATAAAAAACTGCACAAAAAATAACTTACTTTCTGGCTGGGAATACGCATTTTTTTCAGATGTGGATCGGGATATTTGGTATGCGAATTACGTTTGTCAGGGCAAGATGAAGAGGGTTGTCAATGGTTATGGGGACGGCACTTTTAGGCCGGCAGATGAGATAAATTATGTCGAGGCTCTGAAAATTATTTTTGAGGCAAACAGTGATCGGGGCATGCAAAATCCGGTCGGCAAGGAGTGGTATTCGCCTTACCTCGAGAGTGTGAATGCGTATTACATCGGGCTGGATATTGAGCCCGACAAGAAGCTTACTCGTGGAGAAATGGCGGAGTTGATTGATGGGTATATGAGCAAAAGGCAAATTGGGAAATATGCTCAAAAAGATCATTCGTACAATATTATTAAAAATGGTTTTGTTTTTTTGAATAACGATCAAGACATCTCCAGTGGTAATCTCCAAAAAGCGATAGACAGCAGTTATCTTTACAAAAATGAAGAAAAGGGTTTTAGTGTTTTTTTACCAAATAGTTGGAAAGATTACGAATTTAAAGTTTACGAATGGCAGGACGATATGTGCAACAATGCAAATGTCGAGATTTATTATTTTGCACCAAAAAACAGTGGTGATTTTGACTTTGGAGAATCAAACGAAAATAAACTACCTTTAAACATAATTCGCTACAAAAAAGAAGATTATTGCACTGAATCTTATAATTGGCAACAAGAAATCGCCTCTCTTTATCACAAGAATGATCTTACCGTTGATAAGGGTTTGATTTACCTCGGCGCCGTTTACTCAAAAATGCGCACTCTGCAAAATGACGAGTATCTCTACCAAATTTACCCTTGGCAGATTAGTGAAGTTGCTGATAATTTTGTCTATTCTGCCGACCCGTTAGCGATAAATATCGCTGTGAGTTCGTTCAGTATTGAACAATAATTCCCACAAAAAAACCGCCCAAATTCATGGACGGTTATTTTTATTTTCTCTGATTTCCCTCTACACCCCCGCACTCAAAGTGTAAACCATGGTGCCGCCGTAGGTGTCCGGAAGG
>CAZJIT010000105.1:0-2514 GCA_964546155.1 uncultured Candidatus Peribacteria bacterium | reverse complement strand
ACTGAAATCAAAATCAAAATGCCCATAAAAACCACTGCCGGCATTTTGATTTTGATTTCAGTGGTTTACGGGCACGGCGCTTTCTCCTGCAACAAAATTGGTTTGACGGCCGAAGTTTCAGCCTTGATAACTTTTTGGATTGGCGTACTGAGCGCATCTCCTCATACACTTCATCTTGCGGTTCTGATTGCCGTAATTCTCGCCATACTTGACACCTACAAACAAGAAGTTCGCAAATTTTCCAACAGCCTCGATGCCAAAGAATGGCGAGGGTCACTCCAGCTGGTTATTTTCTCAGCAATCATTTTGCCGATATTGCCTCGCACCGCCATAGACCCTTGGGGCATCTTGATTCCCTACAATGTTTGGTTTCTAATTCTCCTGATTTCCGGTATCAGCTTCTTCGGTTATCTCCTCACCAAGTATTTTGGAGATCGTGTCGGCATTATCCTGACAGCCATACTCGGAGGAATTTCCTCCAGCACTGCCGTCACAGTTGCCCTAGCCGAGAAAGCCGAAGACCAGCGCAAAACAGAAGAATTACGAGTCGGTATTCTTATCGCCATCACCATGATGCAGGCTCGTGTCATGCTAGTGATCGCAATTTTGGGAATGTGGGCAGTCCAATACAATTTACTTTTGGCAATCGCAGGCATGATCGCCATAGAATTAATCTTCATACTTTTTTATTGGCAAACCAAAGAAAAGCGAAATATCCAAATAATCAAAAACGAAAAAGAACTCAAGCTCGAAAGTCCATTTGACATCATTCCCGCACTCAAATTCGGTGTCATATTCGTGCTCATGTCATTCGCCGTTTATTTTGGTCAGATGTTTTTCGGATCAATGGGTGTGTACGTAGCCTCCTTCCTATCCAGCTTGATAGACGTAGATGCCATCGTTCTTTCCTGTATAGATGCCCTCAGCAAAAACGAAATGACACTCAAACTCGTTAGAGATGCAGTCATCATCGCCGTCGTCGTCAATACCATGGTCAAGATTTTTTACGTTGCGATCTTCGGAAGCAAAAAACTGGCGAAAAAACTCCTCCCCAGCATTTTGCTTGCGAGTGTGGGCGGACTGGTTTTATCTCAGATACTTTAATTTTTAAATTCCACCCCCCCCAACCAACAATATTTCGTGTGGCATTTTTTGTTACAGTATTTTATTTTTTCCCGACAAAGTGCTAAAATAAAAACAACTTACATTCTAACCCTTTCATTATGAAATGCGGTTTCCTTGGCACACTCACCATGGCTCTCGTCTTGGTTGGTGCAATCAACTGGGGCCTCGTAGGCTTCTTCAACTACGATCTCGTTGCCAGTCTTTTTGGTGCGATGTCCACACCATCAAAGGTAGTGTATGACGCAGTCGGTATTTCTGCCGTCTATCAAATCATTCTCCTCCTCACCGGTAAGTATTCTTGTTAATCACAAACAAAAAACGCCCCTTTCCCAGAGGCGTTTTTTTTATTTCTAGTCACAGAACACACCCGCACACTCCTCATCATTATCCAAATTATCTTCATTTGGCTCCCAGTCCTCAGGATTCATCGGCATGCTCGGTATCTTGCTCAAATCATCAGGAATCATTCCCGCCTCCTGCATCGCCCTCATCTGAGATTTCTGCTCTTCGTTCATATTGCCATAAATACTCTCATTAAAATCATTCACAATATCCTCAACAGGCACCTCCTGCCCATTTTCCATTTCATCGACGTATTTGCTAGCCATCTCACAAGCCGACAAACAATAACCTCGCTCAGAGGCATCTACCGATTTTTCGCACTCTTGTTTACAAAGCGAAACTCTATCCACCGGTTGGCCACAGCCACTCAGGGTCAATACAAACAACATCGCCACGCAAAAAGGAGATAATTTTTTCATTTTCACAAAATTATGAAATATTTATTACCTGCATTTTACCACAAAACCACTCTGCGATAAATTATTTTTTGTGCTCAGCGTACTCACTGCGACTGCGTGAGATCAGCATTCCGATCTGTCTGGCTTGAGTTTGGAGCAGGGGATTGTAAGCATTGAATTCCGTAATCGAATCATACCGAGTTTCAAAAACATTATCACAATCCTCCTCAAGAATTTTCTTCAATTTATTCCAATTCACGCTGTCATCTTCACCCACTTCCGTATCCCAATCCCAACCCTCTTTATTTACACGCCAGCTACCATCATCATAATAAATTCCATGCTCGCCAGCCTTTTCTTCCGAGAAAAACTTCTTCAAACTTTCCATATTCATCTCACCGGCATAACCAAACTCCTCAGCTATTTTTCCGAGAACGTAAGCATTCTCACTCGTCGCTTTTTGCACTTTTTCCTTGAGTTCATTTTGTTCATTTATCCCCAAAACCTCCTGATGATATTTTTGGATTTTGGCGTGATTTTCAGTGAGATTGTCCGTAAAAAACTCTCTCCACGGCTTGTCGCTATTCTTCCACACCGCAATAAAATCAAGCATGTATTTCATATTTTTACGCACTTCACCCTGACCACT
>CAZJIT010000104.1:0-2547 GCA_964546155.1 uncultured Candidatus Peribacteria bacterium | reverse complement strand
ATTCTGAACATCAGAAGATGGTGAGTAAATATTACAAAGAGTGGTTTGAGAAAATCGGAGTTTAATAAAAATGTGCAAAATAAAACAAGGGTTAATTAATTTACTTAATTAACCCTTTCTTTGGTTGCTTTTTTCTGAGATATCTGCTAGCTTGTAATTATTAGCAAATTTAAGCCAAAAAACAAATGTCACTCGATAAAATCATCGTCAAGGGGGCAAAGGTGCACAATCTGAAAAATGTAGATGTCGAAATTCCAAGAGATAAATTAACCGTCATTACGGGTCTTTCAGGTAGTGGTAAATCCAGTTTGGCTTTTGATACGATTTATGCGGAGGGGCAACGTCGCTATGTAGAGTCGCTTTCTACTTATGCTCGTCAGTTTTTGCAAACTACGGATAAGCCTGAGGTGGAGAGTATCGAGGGGCTTTCTCCGGCGATTTCCATTGACCAAAAAACAACAAGTCGTAATCCCCGCTCGACAGTTGGAACTGTGACGGAGATTTATGATTATTTACGTTTGCTTTTTGCTAAGGCGGGCGATCCGCACTGTCCAAAATGTGGCAAGAAAATCGAGCATCAGACGGCGAGTCAGATTCTTGAGGCGGTGGCGAATTGGGAACCGGAGAAGAAGATTATGATTCTTTCTCCTATGATTCGTGAGAAAAAGGGTACGCATGCGGTGGTGATTGATAATATCAAGGCGAATGGATTTGTACGTTATCGTATGGACGGGCAGGTTTATAGTGTGCTTGATGAGGTGACACTGGATCCGAATAAGAAACATACGATTGAGATTGTGGTGGATCGTTTGGTAACTGGTAAATTTGAGAAGAAATTCAAGAAGCTATCTAATGGGACTAAAATTGATGAACCAAATCCACAGAGAACTCGCCTTGCGGACTCACTTGAGGTAGCACTTAAGCATGGAGCTGGATTGGTTACTATTGCGGAGGTGGAGGGCAAAAAACCTAAAGAAGTTACTTATTCGGAGCATTTTGCTTGTACAGAATGTGGGGTGAATATTCCTGAGATTGAGCCGAGAAGTTTTTCTTTTAATGCTCCGCATGGAGCTTGTCCGGAATGTCATGGTTTAGGAACAAAGCTCGAGGTTGATCCCGATCTTGTAATGCCGAATAAAAAATTAAGTATTAATGAAGGAGCGATTTTGCCGTGGAATACGACAACTTCTAAGATGGGTTGGTATGTGCAAATGCTCAAAGGTGTGGCGAAGAAATATAAATTTTCGCTTGATGAGCCGGTGAGTAAATTAAATGCAAAACAACTTGAGATTGTGCTTTATGGTGATGATGAAAAAACTAAAATCAACTACGATTCAACAAGATTCAGTGGCGAATTGGAAATGAAATATGAGGGTGTTATCCCAAATTTGGAAAGACGATATCATGAAACTGATTCAGAATATGTGCGTAAAAAGATTGAGGAATTTATGCGGGTGCGTCCTTGTCCGGTATGTGAAGGAAAACGTCTTAAGCCAGAAATTCTTGCCGTAAAAGTTGGAGGAAAATCCATCATCGACATTACCGAAATGTCGATTAGTAAGATTCGGGATTTCTTTGCAAAAGTGAAGCTGAGTAAAGAAAAAGCGCAAATTGCTGATATGATTCTAAAAGAGGTAGATAGTCGTCTTTCGTTTTTGGAAAACGTGGGATTGAGTTATCTGACTTTGGCTCGTAGTGCGACTACTCTTTCGGGTGGTGAGGCTCAGCGTATTCGCCTTGCAACTCAGATTGGTAGTCACTTGCTTGGAGTGCTTTATGTGCTTGATGAGCCGAGTATTGGGCTTCATCAGCGCGACAATGACAAATTGATTCAAACTATGATTAATTTACGGGATATTGGGAATACCGTAATTGTGGTTGAACACGATGATGATACAGTAATGGCAGCGGATCATGTTATCGATATGGGACCGGCGGCTGGGAAGCATGGTGGAATGGTAATTGCTGAAGGAACACCTGCTGAGATTAAGCGCAATCCAAATTCGATTACCGGGCAATATCTTTCTGGTAAAAAATTTGTTGAGACACCGGAAAAACGCCGTAAAGGAAATGGAAAATATTTGGAAATTATTGGGGCTGAGGAAAATAACCTCAAGAAGGTGAGCGTGAAGATTCCACTTGGGAAGCTGATATCTGTGACCGGTGTATCCGGTTCGGGTAAATCTAGTTTGGTTAATATGGTGCTGGTTCGCCAATTGCTTCGTACACTCAACCATGCTCGCACAGTCGTACCGGGTAAGCACGAGGAGATTAAGGGAATTGAGCATTTGGACAAGATTATTGATATTTCCCAAGAACCAATCGGGCGTACTCCCCGCTCCAATCCGGCGACTTATACGGGCGTATTTACGGATATCCGTAATCTCTTCGCACAAACTCCTGACGCGAAGTTGCGTGGTTATGACCCAGGGCGATTTAGTTTCAATGTGAAGGGTGGACGTTGTGAATCTTGTCAGGGCGATGGTATCAAGAAAATTGAAATGCATTTCTTGCCGGATATTTATGTGCCGTGTGAGGAGTGTGGAG
>CAZJIT010000103.1:0-2583 GCA_964546155.1 uncultured Candidatus Peribacteria bacterium | reverse complement strand
CAGATGACAGAAAACATGATATAAATAATAACTCGCTCAAAACAAGTGGCTACCCCAAGTAATTTGAGCTAAGATTAAAAAAATTTGACTAGAAAAAACTGATGAGTATGATTTGTACACGCACAAAAAACATGGGCAAGAAAATAATTTCAACGGGGGTAGTCGTAGGACTACTTTCAATTCTGGTGTTTTGTTTCGCTCCTTCAAATAATGTACAAGTAAACAAGGAAAGTTTGCATGCCGCCGACACCACTCCTGAGATAAATCTTAATGATTATTTCGAGATTGTGGTGCGTGGTGAAGCTGATGCGGAAAATGAGATAAAAAATCTCAAAAAAATAATCGCAAAACTTCCGATAGAACATATTCAGTCGATCAAAAGACTTTTCTTGATTTACGATGATCCAAATGCCATTCGTGGTCTTGGTGGGAGCAAGAGCATCTTCTTGCGTGCAATAAACGTAGAGGAGAAAGAATTTATCAGCCTCTTCGTACATGAACTGGGGCACATTGTGGATTTGGGTCTAACTAAGGGTAATTCTGGCGAGCTGACGAATTTCTATGATGCCACAAATCCGATTTATGCTGATGACGCTAGTTTGAATTTTTATCAAATTTGCTGGCAAGACAGCTACACACGTAACGATAATTGCGCAGATAGTGATTTTGTGACAGGTTATGCGCGTACAGATACTTTTGAGGATTTTGCGGAGAGTTATCTATATTATGTTTTACATGGCAAGGAATTTCGTGAGTTGGCAAGAGGAAATGAGGTGCTTTCTTCCAAGTATAATTACATAAAATCAATTTTTTCGGAAAAAGAGTTTGACACGGGCACCCTTAATAATATAAAATGGCTTCGTCCTTGGGATGCTACTAAATTGGATTGGGGGGACACACTCATTGAACTTTCAGAATGAGTGACTTCACATATGAACACGATTGAGTTTTCACATATTTATTACTTCAGGCTTGTGCGGCACTGCGACTTGTATCACAGCTAGCTTCACATCCACTGTAAAGTATCTTTTCTCCAAAAGGTCCTTCTCCTCACAGAGAGGACCTTTTAAAGTTGCTTAATTTACTTGACTTAAGCTGGTTATATCTATAAAATTAACGCACTCTCGAACTGGGGCGGGACAAGCCCACAAGGAGGATTTATAATTAAACTTGTCTAACGCAAATGGCTAAAAATAAAGCTATCAAACCCTCTGCTACAATGGAGAAGCTTCTTGAAAGTTCTCCTAGTTTGCCAAAACTTCAACCAGGTATGGTGGTTGAGGGTACGGTTATTACAATCGTGAAGAACAAAATTTTGGTTGATATCGATGGTATTAATACTGGTATCGTAATGGGTCGTGAAGCTCAGGATTCCATGGGAACCGCTAAAGATCTCAAGTCCGGTGACAAAATTCGTGCCATGGTGCTTGAGGTGGAAGGTGGAGAAGGGCTCACTATTCTTAGTATCAAACGTGCCGCTCAGGAAATTGCGTGGGATCGTTTTGAAAGTGCTATCAAGAAAGAATCTATCATCAAGGTTAAACCACAAGAGGCTAACAAAGGTGGTCTTCTTCTTGAATTTGATGGAATCAAGGCATTTATCCCTGTTTCTCAGCTTGCCCCACTTCACTATCCACGTGTAAATAACGCTGATGCGAATGAAATTCTACGTCGTCTGCAGGATCTTTGTGGGCAGACTTTGAGCTGTAAGGTAATCGCAGTTGATCGTGATAACGGCAAGTTGATTCTCTCTGAAAAGGCAGCTTACGAAGATGAGCGCAAAGAGTCACTCAATGACCTTAGTGTCGGTCAGAAAGTTAAGGGTGAGATTTCTGGTATTGTTAAGTTTGGTATCTTCGTGGCATTTGATGGTCTCGAGGGTCTTGTGCATATTTCTGAAATTGCTTGGGGTCATGTATCTAATCCAAATGACTACGGCAAGCTTGGAGATGAAGTTGAGGCAATGGTTATCGGTATTGAGGATAACAAGATTAGCCTTTCTATGAAGCGCTTGACTAAGGATCCATGGATTGAGATTGCGAAGAAATATAAGGTCGGTGATGTAATCAAGTCACGTGTTACTCGCATCGCTAACTTCGGTGCATTTGTAGAGCTTGAAAGTGGCATCAATGGTCTTATTCACCTTTCTGAGATTGCTTGGGAGAAAGTTATTGACCCAAATAAATACATCAAGGTTGGCGAGGATATTGAGGCGAAGGTTATCAATATTGACCTTGATGAGCATCGTGTTGGTCTAAGTATTCGTGAACTCAAGGCTAAACCAGCTGATTGGGTTGAGGAAGAAAAAGATGAAACCAAGAAAACTGAGGCTAAGCCGGATACAAGCAATGACCCTGCTAAGCCATTGGTAAATATGGGTATTCCTGCCAAAGCTGCTGTGGCGCTCGTAGATGCAGGTCTTACCGAGCCAAAAGCTATTTCCGAAAAAACAGTAGAAGAACTTGCTGAGCTACCAGGTATCGGTGAAAAAACTGCGGAAAAAATTATCAAAATTGCGCAGGAAAATCAGTAAATCAGAACAATCAAAACCCGAGATGATTCTCGGGTTTTTTATTTGCAAAA
>CAZJIT010000102.1:0-2595 GCA_964546155.1 uncultured Candidatus Peribacteria bacterium | reverse complement strand
CGATCAATAATTACTCTACGAATTTTGGAGCGATTGGTGATAGCACGCAGGGTTCTGTTTTGGGCATTCAGGCAGGAGATAATCTCCAAAACAATGTCGAGGTTCTGACAAATTCTGATGCTGAGGAGAATGGTGGCATCGTGCCGGTGACGATCACGAGTGTCGAATTAGAGGAAAAATCACTTTTCACAGATGAGATTTTTGCGCTAGCCGGGATCACTGACGCCAAAGTAGAAGACCTCAAGCAAACCACGAAATTGTTTGAATTTTTTGAGATCGAGGAAACCAAGAACAACCCGATCATCAAGCAGGCGATTTATATTGATGGCGAGGTGATGGCTTATTTGTACCATTTTACAAAGGAAAGTTATGCGATGGGGCTCAGCTACGCCCGTGCAGCCGCTCAGGTAAAAGCAAATATGAGTGCGGATTACACGCTAAATGAGCCGAGCAGCTTCAGTGAGAGGAGTTTTTATATCACAGCAAATGACCCGAATAATTCTAAAATAACCGCCCTTGCGCAAATCCAAGGTACGCTTCTCGGTCTCGAGTACTCTCGTGATCGGTATCAGGAAGTGCAGGCACTTATTGAACTAATTAACCAAAAGTAAAAATGGCAAAAGAAGTAAAGAGCTTCGTGAAGCTCCAAATCCAAGGTGGAAAAGCTAACCCAGCACCTCCGGTAGGTCCGGCTCTCGGTCAGCACGGTGTTCCGATTCAGGATTTTTGTACTCGTTTCAATGATGCGACCAAGGATCAAATGGGAACAGTAATCCCTGTGATCATCACGGTTTACGAGGACAATTCCTTTGATTTTATTTGTAAGCAACCACCGGCAAGCGCCCTCATCAAGAAGGAGCTCGGCCTCCAAAAAGGCTCTGGTCAGCCAAACAAAGACAAGATTGGCAAGATCACTCAGGCACAGCTCGAGAAGATCGCTGCACAAAAACTCCCTGACCTCAACACCAAGGACATCAAGCAAGCTGCGAAGATTATCCAAGGTACAGCTGAGCGCATGGGTCTTGAGATCGTCAAATAATCAAAATAAAGCTCGTGTCATCACGGGCTTTTTTTTGTAAATAAAAACCTCTGCCGAAAGACAGAGGTCTGAGTTCAGGTTTGCAAATTTGAGTTTTTGTAGTCCTGAAATTTCTTTTTGCGTGCCTTTTTAAATTCTTTCACCGCCTCCCAGTAGCTGGCGAATTTTTGGTAATGCGCCTTACTTTTTTCGTGGGCTTCGGGATCGATCGCCAGATTGATCAGCTTCTTGTCCCAGTCCCCCAGCGCCACTAAAATTTTGCGAATTTCCTCACGAAACTTGTCGTCTTTGCTTATCGCAAAAGCTGCCATGATGTTGCGTTTGGATTTTTCGAGGCTGTACCCCATGTGAATCGCCGCAGTCATGCACATTTTTTTTCTGTGTGCCAAGGCGTAGTAAGTGTCAATTTCATTTGGGATTTCACCCTCGAATTTTGACGGAGAAATCTTGCTCATCAAGCTTTGGATCAGAATCCCCATAGAAACCTGCGCATTGAAAATCAAAACACTGTCCACTTTTTCCTTGAGCGACAAATCCTCAGAAGAAATATTTTTGTCTGCATTTTGCTTCTGCGTGATTTTGATCAACTCACCTCGCATCTCCTCTGCAATTTCCTGACATTTTTGCTCAAAATCCACATTCGCCCAAGAAAATCCCCCGCAAAAAATAAAAACTCCCACCAGCGCAAAACAAAACTTGTGCATTCAGCACCCCCTTTTCAATTCAAAAAACAATACAAAAAAGAACACAATGCTCCCAATTTAAGCGATTTTTAATTTAATGTCAATCATTTGCAGGGGTGTAGCCCGCCCGCTCCGCCTCCTCGGCACTCGTGAAATAAATCCTGTTTTTGGGGAGAATTTGGCGAGCGGCGTTGCTGCTGATCGGGTGGTATTTGCTACTGTTTTTGCTTCCGATGAATTGTGCGCCTTCGGGAATCAGGTTGGTTTCGTAGCTCATCAGCGCCTCTCCGAGATCAACTTCGATTTTTCCGTCGATTGATTCGCCACCATTCGCACCTGCCACGACTCGCAAATCCCCCTGCATCACCTCCCCTCGCAAAAATCCGTCTTTGATGGAGGTGATATTTAGCACTGGCACTAACCCCTCGTCCTCGTGTACAATGCCCACGTACTGAAAATTCTGAGTCAGCCAAAACCTGTCCACGATCATTCCGGACAAAAAAATAATCACCCCGATACCAACCCAGTAAATTTTGCGCATAAAAATATGAATACCTTTGCTTTTATCTTAGGGCGAAATCCCAAGCTGTCAATAGCCGAGCTGCGTGCGACTCTGCCGGAAGTTCCGAATTACGGTGACGGGCTTTTTGCCTTGGCAAATGCAAATCTGGAAAATCCGCAAAACTATCTCGACACTCTCGGTGGCACTTTGAAAATATTTGAAATCAGAGGAAAATATCCCGATCTCGCAGAGGCGCAGACCGCTCTCATCGAGCATTTGCAAGAAAAGTTCGAAGGTCAGGAAAATAAATCCAGCTGGGGGCTGAGCGTGTTTGGGATTAGCCAAAATAAGCTCCACAAAATCCTCATGGA
>CAZJIT010000101.1:0-2596 GCA_964546155.1 uncultured Candidatus Peribacteria bacterium | reverse complement strand
AAATCAAATCAAAATTTGGCTGAAAGAACGTGAGCTCGCTCGTAAAAATAAAAATTGGGAGGAGTCGGATAGGCTCAGAAATAAAATAAGTGAGGGGGGATATTTGGTTACAGATGGACCAGACGGCCAGTCACTTACCAAAAAATAATCACAAAAAAAGCCCCGTCAGGGGCTTTTTATTTTGTTTCAAAATTGGATTTCGGGCTAGACGCCGGCACTCAAAGTGTAAACGAGAGTTCCGCCGTAGGTGTCCGGAAGCGTGTCGAAGTTTACGTTGAAATCGTAGTCCACGGTCACGGTATCACCGTTTGTGAGCGCATTTCCAGCGCCGGTGGTGGTGATTACATTTGTGCTGCCGTTGAATTCTGTTCCGGCCGCAGCAATCGTTTCTGCGCCTGTGTCAGCGATTACTGAGTTGGCTGCATCTACCATGAATTGGAAATAATTATCCAAATTTGCGTCGGCGGCTGAGGTGAAAATTGCGTTTCCGGAAGCCGCTGTTCCGCTGAGTTGGTTTGGTGCGGAGGTCGCATCGTCGTTGAGCGCTGCGTTGATCACGTAGCCTGAGTATGAGTTTGATGAAACGCTGAGGGCGCTTGTTTGAGCGTTATCTTGCCCGCTGTTTACCGTCGGAGTCACGTCAAATGTGAGTGTGTTTGAGTCGATGCCGAGGGTGAGGGCTGCGTTGACAGTGGCGGTGACGTCGGTGTTTTCGACTGGACCGTCCGGCGTGAAAGTGGCTTTCATTACTGTAGCTTTACTACCATTTGTTCCGTCACTATAAATCACATAAGCAGTGTTAGATGAATCGATAGCGAGAGAAGTATAATATGCAGCTCCTGCTGAAAAACTAGGCTCATCACCAACTGTTTCCCATGCAGTTCCGTTAAATTTCATTAATTTAGCACCGCTTTCATTATATGTGATATAAGGTGTATCAGACGAATCAAAGGCAAGAGATGTGTAATTTGCGGCTCCAGTTGACAAACCAACAGGGCCTACATTTTCCCATGAAGTTCCATTGAATTTCATAACATTAGCCTTATCGTCATTCCCGCATCGAAAAGCCACATAAGGTGTATCAGATGAGTCAAGAGCGAGAGAAATATACTCAGCATTTGTGTCTGAGAAACCAGCACTACCTACAGTTTCCCAAGATGTACCGTTGAATTTCATAACAGTGGCTCTCTGAATATTTGCACCATCATCATAAGCCACATAAAGTGTATTAGATGAATCAAAAGCTAGAGAAGTAATATCAATACTTCCTGCTGAAAAACCAGCACTACCCACAGTGGACCAAGATGTACCGTTATATTTTATCACAGTGGCACCACTATTTGCACCATCATCATAGGACATATACAAATCATCATTTGAATCAAAGGCAAGAGAGATGCCACCAATAGCAACTCCTGATGGAAATCCAGAAGCACCACTAATTAAATCCCAACTTGTTCCATTAAATTTATAAACTGAACCAACGTTACCATTCCCTGGGTCACGATAAGCCACATAAGGCGTATCAGATGAGTCAAGAGCGAGAGAAACATCATAGGCCATCCCCCATGAAACTGGAGTGATATTACCACCAACCGAATCCCAACCTGTTCCATTAAACTTCATAACAGAAACATCATTAGATCCATCTCTGTAGGCCACATAAGGTGTGCCAGATGAGTCAAGAACAAGAGAATCGTAATATGCAGATCCTGATGAGAAACCGGCAGAGCCAACAGTCTCCCAAGAATAAGAAGCATGAGCGGTTGGATTTAGCACCGGAGTGATCGCTACCGCCAAAGCGAAGATCCAGGTTTGGAGTTTTTTCATGTTTTGCATGAGATTAAATTAATTAAAGATTAAGTAAATAAAAACGATACGCATTCGTACCGCCTGTGAGCTTTACTACGAGATATTTTTGCCTCTTTACGTCGAGGCAGGATTACAAAATACTCTTTTCACGAAAAAATACAAGCAGATCCCATGGACAAAAATAAAAAATCTGACATAAACAAAAAAACCTCAAAAACAAGACGGGTATTAAATTTTATTTTATAAGCCCCAAATCAACCTCATTATCAAAAAATACCTGAACCCCAGCCACCAGCGCATCGAAGTTTTTCTCGATAACCACACGTTTTTCATCAAGCGCCTGACGATAAATTCTGATCTTCTCCATGACTCGACTATGAGCATTGTATTTTTCGGCGGTCATTTCCATGGACGATTTTTGCTGAGCTAAATCCTGCACCGTCAATTCAGCCAAATTACCATCTCCGCCATCAAAAGCGGCGTTATATTTTTGTGAAGATTTTTCATAACTGGATTTTGCGAAATTATACTCGACCTCCAACTCTTTGCATAAATATTCTAAGGCTAGATCCAAACCTTGAGCTTTTGTTAATTCATGCTGAATCTCCAACAAATGTGAATTTAGAAAAAAGGCTCGATTATTTTCTGAAATATTCAAAATCTCGGTACGAATATCGGTATTGTAGAGATTGCCCAAAACATCAATTTGAGATAAGGCACTAGACAACAAATGTTGGGTTTTGCCGGCTCTCAGAGCCACATCACTCAGTGTTTCGAAAATCTG
>CAZJIT010000100.1:1799-2604 GCA_964546155.1 uncultured Candidatus Peribacteria bacterium | reverse complement strand
AAATTGATTTGTGGAAGTTTGCGAAGTCAGGACGCTAATTTTTTCGGTTTGTTTCAGACAAAATCAGGAGAACCTTGTCATGCAAGTTTTTTGGAAAATAATGAAACAAAAAGTGAGAAAATGGTAATCAGCATTCATTAATTTCTTGGAAAGGAGAAATAATGGAAAAAGTTTTGGGAATTTTATGGTGGTTTTTGCCGGCTTATCTGGCGAATGTCATGCCGGTGATTACAGCCAAAATGAAATTGCCGGGAGGTGCGCCGATTTGCGAGCCCTACCTCGGTGCGAATAAAACTTGACGAGGACTTTACAGCGGATTTTTGGCGGCTTTGGGAGTTTTGGTTTTGCAGAGATATTTGCAATCTCAGGGAATTATGGCTTGGGCGTGCCTCATGGATTATGAGAAATTATCTCTAGGCGCACTGGATCGTGATTTGATTCATTATCACGAGCGATTGATTGTTTGGGCGATGATTTTTGGTTTGGGGACGATTTTGGGTGATATGGCTGGTTCATTTTTGAAGCGCAAATATTTCAAAATTCCTCCAGGAGGAAAATGCTGCTTTCTTGATCAGCTGGATTTCGTGGCAGGGGTGTTTGTTTTCGTCTTTTTATTTTCCGATTTTGGAGTTTGGCATTGGATAATTATTTCTTCAGTCACTCTCCTGCTCCAGCCTTTGGCGAGCATAATTGGTTATCATCTCCGCATCAAGAAAGTGAAACACTAGTGAAAAACCCGTCTTATATTTTGTAGGACGGGTTATTTTTTTAAATTCGGATTAGAGCTTTTACTCGCACATTTAAA
>CAZJIT010000100.1:0-1699 GCA_964546155.1 uncultured Candidatus Peribacteria bacterium | reverse complement strand
AATGGTGGGCGATAGAAGAGTTGAACTTCTGACCTCGTCATTATCAGTGACGCGCAGATATGTTAGATTGGGGACATTCGTCCCCAAACCCCACGTTCGCTTTATAAATTCCCGGTACATGCCCGTGAATTTATTTACTCACGGTCGCTTCGCTCCAGTTAGAACTTTTACTCGCACATTTAAAAATGGTGGGCGATAGAAGAGTTGAACTTCTGACCTCGTCATTATCAGTGACGCGCTCTAACCAACTGAGCTAATCGCCCACGTGCTGTGGATTTTCGGGTTGTGAATTTGTGTTTACGATTCTCAGGTTAGATCACGTCACTGGTGACGGATCGGTCATGCATGCACAAAGTGCATAGAACCAACTGAGCTAATCGCCCACGTGCTGTGGATTTTCGGGTTGTGAATTTAATATCTTTGCCCGAACTAACGCAAACAATCTAACGATTTTTTGAGGAGAATGCAAGGTTTTTTTATAAAAAAGCGAGCACACACACGTGCGCCCGCTTACTCAAGTCAGCTCTGTTTTTGTTTCTCCAAAAATTCTTTACCGTGCCCGAATTTGGTGTTTATTTCAACATCCTTTTTGCAAAGTGGACATTTTTGTTCGGAATATGATTTCTCGTTCATATCCAAAAGACTAAACAGCTTCGGAATGCCGATCTGCCGAGCTTTTACGTCACCACGATTGACCATAATCCCCGCTCCGAGAACCTCGCAACCATATTTTCGTAAAAGATCCGCAACTTTTTGGATAGAACTACCGGTGGTGGTCACGTCCTCGACAATCGCAACTTTTTTACCTCTGACTGTGTCTTGCATGGTTTCCCGCAGATAAAAATTCCCGTCTTTGTCCTTGGAGGTCCAAACTGACTGCACCACTCCGGGAAAATCACGAAAAACATCTAGATGCAGAGCGGTAAATTCACCCAAGGCAATCGTGCCTTCGGCCATGCCTACGACCACTTCCGGACAAAAACCTCCCACGTGCGCAAAACAAGACGCCATCATGTCAGCAATCCGATCACATGCGATAGGATTTGTGAAGACTTTGTCCTTCTCGATAAAAGTGCTGCCGTGTTTGCCTGAGCTGTAAACAAAATGCTCATTACGAATAATCGCATTGCAATCATTCAACGATTTCTCGACTGTTCTTTTTATGGTTTCTACCGTTTGGTTATTTGCAAACATTTCTCTCTCCAATCTTTTTTTCAAGGAACTGACTTTGAGTTTTGCATGTTAGGCTTGGATCGAAATTAAGTCAAATAAAAACCGGCCTGCATGATACAGACCGGCTCCCAACTGCCCAACACAATTGAGATTAAGTGATTGGTTGCAAGACATCTTTTTGTCTTAGCGAAACGTACTTCTCAAAATCATCGAGCGCCTCTTGCAATTTTTTGTTCATTTCCGAAATCTTGTCCTGATGTTTGAAGATTTTTTCCTTGTAAACCAAGTTGTTGAAATATTCCCAAACCATTGCCTTGTCGATTATCGCTGCGGTTAGCATGCTTCCCTCGAGATCTTTTTTGGTGAATTGCACGTTTTCTATGTAATTTGTGATTAACTTTGCATTTTTGCGTTCACCCAAATATTTGAATAATATTTCTTCAAGATCTTCGTATCTCTTTTCTCTGCCCATGATTTCCTCCCTGATAAAATTTAAAATAACCAAAACACGATTTTAATTTATCAG
>CAZJIT010000099.1:2394-2631 GCA_964546155.1 uncultured Candidatus Peribacteria bacterium | reverse complement strand
ATCAAGTTCAAGTTTGTCAAGGTTTGTGAGCTGACCTACACGAGCAGGTAACACTTCGAAGCGAATCTTTTTTACAGGTGAGAATGCCGCATCAAGTATAATGGCTTGTGAATTTTTTTGACGCTCAGGGGTTACTGCGAGGTATCCTACGCCTTTCTCCACAATCATTTCGATTTCAAGTTTTTTGATGCCTTTATCGAGTTTTGTGATTTCAAGTTCAGGATTTAATATCTCAAT
>CAZJIT010000099.1:0-2384 GCA_964546155.1 uncultured Candidatus Peribacteria bacterium | reverse complement strand
CGAAATACAACTTTTTTGAGATTTAAAATGATGTCGAGCACGGAATCTGAAACACCTTCCAGAGTAGTGTATTCGTGTGATGCTCCATTGACTTTTACGCTAGTAATAGCCGTACCAGGCAGGCTAGAGATGAGCACACGACGAATTGCGTTACCAAGCGTCATACCGTAGCCTTGTGGAAGTGGATCCACAGAAACAGTAGCGTGAAAATCGCTAGTTTCCTTGATATTTACTTTCGGTAGACCGATTTCTTCTTGGATTAGATGCATGAATGCTAAATTAAAATTTGAAAAATCTTTAACTGCTCAAGGCAGTGTTTTATTAACGTGAGTAGAACTCTACAACTGGAGCTGTGTCGATGATTTGTTCTACCTCATCATCGGCAGGTATTGATTTAATTTCAATTGAAAGTTTGTTTTTTTCTACCTCCATCCAAGTAGGGGATACATCCTTTTTGAGCTCCTTAAATCCTTGGAAAAGTGGAGAATTTTTCTTGTTATCACGAACCTGAATCTTATCACCCACTGAAACTTGTGCTGAAGGCACATTGATGCGTCTGTCGTTGATTGTGAGCAAACCATGGCTAACCATTTGGCGAGCTTGCATGCGTGTGCGAGCCATACCGGCACGATACACTACATTATCTAGACGTGTTTCCAATTTTTTAAGTAGGTTTGTGGCAGTTAGACCTTCATTTTTACGAGCTTCGTCAAACACACGGCGAAGTTGTTTTTCATTCAGACCGAACATGATCTTAAGTTTCTGCTTTTCACGAAGTTGCTTAGCATATTCAGATTGCTTGGTTGGACGACCACCAGTCTTGTGCATTCCAGGCTTTCCTGGTTTCTTGTCCATAATTTTTGCATACTTCTCTGTGCCGAAAAGATTAATTCCTTCACGACGGCAGAGTCTAGCTTTTGGTCCTGTATATCTCATTTATGTTTTGGAGTAATAATTTATAAATTAAACACGACGTGCGCCTTTGCGACGACATCCGTTGTGTGGTGCAGCTGTGCGATCAATGATTTTATTAATAGCAAATCCGGAAGCAATTAAGCCACGAACAGCTTGTTCACGT
The DNA here is from genome assembly GCA_964546155.1 of uncultured Candidatus Peribacteria bacterium. GTDB lineage: Bacteria > Patescibacteriota > Gracilibacteria > CAZJIT01 > CAZJIT01 > CAZJIT01. The sequence continues at coordinate 1,306 of CAZJIT010000099.1, read as the reverse complement.
CCGTTGCCAATTCCTTTCACGTAAACATCAACTTCTTCCAATCCTGCAAGCTTGGCTTTTTCGGCAGCTTTTTCGGCAGATACCTGAGCGGCGTACGGAGTAGATTTGCGTGAACCTTTAAATCCTGCACTTCCCGCACTAGCCCAGCTAATTACGGCTCCGTTAGCATCTGTAATACTTACGATTGTGTTATTGCTAGATGCTGTAACAAACGCACGACCGATTTTTATTCCTCGGTTAGATAGTTTTTTTGGTGATGATTTTTTTGTAGCCATTTATTATTTATTGCTTAACTGATTATTTCTTTTGTTCCTTAATCTTTCCGGAACCCATAGTTACCTTTTTACCACGCAAAGTGCGAGCATTTGTCTTGGTACGCTGACCACGGCAAGGCAAGCGTTTAGCATGACGTGTACCACGATAGCTCTTGATATCCTTTAGGCGCTTAATGTCTTGCTGTACTTTACGACGAAGATCACCTTCGGTAGTCATTTTTCTGATTACCTCACGAAGACGATTTTCCTCTTCTGGGCTTAGCTCACCGATACGTTTATCGGCATCTACCTTAGCTTCAGCAATAACTTTTTCAGCTTTTGCTTGACCAATACCATAAATATAAGTCAAACCAACTACTGTTCTTTTTTTATCTGGGAGGATTACTCCGGAAATTCTAACCATATGTTTATGAGAAATTTATGAAAGAGAAATAAAATTAACCTTGGCGTTGTTTATGACGAGGATTGCGCTTGCAAATAACACGAATCACACCTTTGCGGCGGATTACTCTACAATGTTCGCATTTTGGGCGTACAGATGCACTTACTTTCATTTTTGAATCTTTAGGTATTAATTGGTTTGCGTTTATTGTCTCGGAAGACTATGCGTCCTCGTGTTAAGTCATACGGACTAAGCTCAACTTTTACACCATCTCCCGGCAAAATCTTGATAAAGTTGGTTCGCATTTTTCCTGATAAATGAGCGGTTATTTGATGTCCCTGATAGGCTTCATCTGTCAATTCTACGAGGAATTTCGTACCAGGTAGGCACTCTTTGACAACGCCTTCGGTTTTTACGACATCGCTGCTCATGAAGGAAAATAAATATAAAAGCCCCGCCACTTTAAAGAATTATTAGCCTAAAATCAAGATTATTTTTAGGTAAAACGAAAAAAGCCTTGCAACATTTTGATAAATGTTGTGTAATTATATTTTTAGAGCCAAAATCCAGCCTGTGTAAAATGAAATATCGTCCAAATTAAGAGGAAAATCACGAGATCCACCACTCCCAATGCGAGGGAGAGATAAAA
>CAZJIT010000098.1:0-2663 GCA_964546155.1 uncultured Candidatus Peribacteria bacterium | reverse complement strand
ATCCATTCAGCTCACTCTCGACAACAAGCGCCTCAAGCTCGGTAATCTCAACAATCAAATTTCAAAAATTCAGGCCGAACTAAAACCTCTTCGTGAAAGAATGTACACTCTCGAGGGGCAATTAAAAAATCTCAATTACCTTGTCGAGATCACAACTAAAAAAATCGAAACCACAAAAGAGCAAATCAAGAAAAAAGAAATCGCTCTTGGGCAAGTGATGGAGCGTGGTGATATTTATGCCATTAAATTTCAAAAGGAAAAGAAAAATCTAGAAAATTATGCACGCACGCTTTATATCATCGAGAGTCAGTTTTATGATTTTGCTGAAAACACCATCAACCCCCTCAAGCTTTTGATGGCTAACAGCAATATTTCTGCAACTGCTCGCTCTCTCAATTATCTTGCGGTCAGTCAGCAAGTGGAGCAAAAAATTCTACATCAAATAGATGCCACACACGAGTTAGTTCTTCTTGAAGAAGTTGAAATCAATCAGGCTCGCAAACAGCTCGATGAACTCAAAAATCAACTCGAGGGAGAAAAGAGGGATCTCGATGCTCAGCAGGAAGCCAAACAGGCTCTTCTTGATCAAACTCAAGGTAAAGAATCCGAATATCAAAAAATGCTCGAAGACGCACTTGCTCAGCAGGCTGAAGCTGCGAGTGACGTTCGTGCCCTAACCAACAACTCTCTTTATCTCCAATCTCGTCTTGCCAAACTTCAGCAGTATCGTGAGCAATCCGGAGATGGTGTGGCAGTTTACGACACAGGTGTTTCTTATTCGGACATGGATTATATCAACGAGCTTCTCGGAGAAACTAACCAAGCTTTCATGTGGCCAGTCGATCCTAGTCGTGGTATCTCAGCTTATTTTCATGATCAATCCTACAAAGCTTATTTCGGAGTAGGGCATGATGCTATCGATATTCGTGCTTATCAAGAATCTACGATTTATGCTCCGGCAGATGGTATTATCTATAAAGTCCGTGATAACGGATACGGATACAGCTATCTTATCGTGGCGCACAGTGACGATCTGCTTACGGTTTACGGACACATCTACGAATTTCTCGTAGAAGAAGGCGACATGGTTTTGCAAGGTCAGCCGATCGCCAAGTCAGGCGGTATGCCAGGGACGCTCGGTGCCGGCACGATGACCACCGGTCCCCATCTTCATTTTGAGGTTTACGACAACGGCGTCCATGTAGATCCGCTCGATTATCTCCCAGTCTTTGATCTCCCAGCCGAATACATTCCACAAAAATACTACGATCAAGTCGAAGAAAATATCGACCACGCCGAAGAAGAAATAACTAAGGCATAATCAATCTCACAAACTAAGCACTCTTCTGGAGTGCTTTTTTCTCTTTCCAATAAATTTCTCGGACACTAAACACAATCACCAAAAGCATCATCATTCCCCAGTCTGTCCAAAAGAAATGATCAGTCATCAGAGAGGGGATCATCGCCAGAACCAAAACCAAACTTAGCACACTACACTTCGCACTTTTCCATGCGAGCAAAACCCCGCCGACAATCACCAAAAACATCGCCACCACGCCTAGCTCAGCCCCCACGAGAAGGAAAAAATTATGAACCGGCTGAAGCTCCCACGGTGCAAAAACCCTCTCCATAAATTCATTTTTCAATGTCATGGTGAAATTCCCCACACCCACACCCAGAGTTTTTTCATTCACCATGTCGAGCGCATATCCCAACATCTCCGTCCTCGAAAATATCGCTACTTGCCACTCGGCAATTCGCTGCCAAATCAACTCCCACTGCCACATTAGCACTATCGCTAGACCGCCCATTAGCGGTGCGAAAATATGCACACGATGTTTGCGCTGAAAAAGTATCGTGGCAATTATCAAGCCGAGTCCGAGCCACACTCCACGTGAAAAAGACAAGACAGCGCAGATGCCAAAAAACATTCCCAAGCTAAAAATCACAGGAAATATCCACACATTTTTTTCTACCCCTCTGCGTATTTTTTGTAAAGAAGATTGTTTGTTTGAGCCCATCACACTCGCATGCCAAAATGGTAACAATCCCAAAGCCAAAAGCGACATAGCACCCCATGCATTCGCATGAGTCAGCGTCCCCACAGGGCGAATATATTTTTCAGCACCTATATCGATCTTCGCAATTCCCAAAGTTTCCGGACTGATATTTCCTTCTCCCAGCACTCCTAGCCCGACAGATTTTTGCAAAATCAATTGCCCAATTCCTAACACCCCCTGCAAACTCAGTACAACCAATAAAATAGACAAAAGCGTCTTGAACGAAATCAGCTGGCAGGTCACGAGGTAACTCACCACCCACAGCTCAGCCAGCCTCATCAGCATCAGCGCATCGAAGTGCGGAGTCGGGTGAATAAAAATCCCAATCACGCACATCGCCATTAGCCCCAGCAAAATTCCCCAAGTGATTCTAGGTATATTTTTTAGGCTCGCCCTTTGGAAAAAAACCAAAAAACCAAGTCCGATTATCGGCAACAAAAACTCAACCCAATAAAAAAACCAACTTGTAAAAGCGACCATCTGCCCGTGCAGATTTTCCTCCAAACCAACCAACCAAAATCTCCTCGGAAACAAAAAACTAACCAAAAAAATCACCCACAATATTTTCGTGATTTTTTGTCCGATTTGTATAATTTTCTTTTT
>CAZJIT010000097.1:0-2699 GCA_964546155.1 uncultured Candidatus Peribacteria bacterium | reverse complement strand
CCAACCGCCCCAATCACCCCCGCAAGTCTTCCCAAAACTTTCCCATAATTTTCCCCTTCGATTATCGTTTTGCGCGCCAATTCCTCAGCGACTTTTTTCCCTTCATAAAATGCCATAATCCGAAATTAAAAAATAAATTTTAGCTCAATTCCTCCTCCTCTTGATCAATTCTGCTCTCGTCCCAATCCTTCATAATTTTGGTCAGAGCGGTACGCCGACTAATAATCCCGTCCTGCGCTAAGTCCGAATAAACACTCGCATCAGTCGCAATATCCTGCGGTAACGTCTCGCTCCAAATCACCTCAATATTCAAATTTTCATTTTCATATCCCGCCAACCGCAAACTATCCTTCACAATCTTTTTCAACTTCGCCTCGTGCATCTTTTGCTTACGTTGCACCTTCTTCAGGAATCTGTTCAGCTTAATTTTCAACGCCTCAACTTTCTCCACACCCGCACTCTCACTCAGCCCCAAGAAACTCGACGGCACCTGCACCATCGCACTGATCAGACGAATCAAACGGTCGAGATATTCTTGCGCTTCCGGAATGAGCGAGTTCGCATTTTCCACATACTGCGGCGGATTTTCCCCGGCACGATACCCGAAAAACTCCACCTCATTGATCGACTTTTCCTCGTTCATCAGCGCATTGCCCATGCTCTCCGGCAGAGCGAGTTTGCTATTCAGATGCTTGATAAACTGCACCGAAATTTGACTGATGCGATCGTTAAATTCCTCGAGCAAATCGAGCACCGGCGCGAAATCACTCTCCCCAAAAAACTCGCCACTTACGCACTGATTATTCACCTGTGTTAGTGGCAAAAATTCCAACCACTCACATTCCAAATCACCCTCCAGCACAAAAACATCTTTCTGTTTGCGCACGTATTTCCCGCGAGTATAAAGCCACCCTTCCTCACTTTGCACCGGCGCGATTTTGTTATAAGTCTCGTCGTCTAGCTCGCTCAATTTCGTCTTTTCATACGTCTGAATAAAAGCCTCAAATTTACCTTTTTTCGCCTCGCGCATCGAAACGAGATGATGTACATTCGGTCTTTCGCCCAGCATCAGTAGGCTCGTTTGCGGGTAATAATACTCATGCGGAATTTCTTCCAACACAATTTTTTCGTCCAGATTTTTGCGAGTTCTGATTACCGAATAACCCATCCCGGACTGATTAATTACACTTTGATAAACCAACTCCGCGAAATTATTTTCCTCCGCAATTCCGTCCCAAACTTTCTGCAAATCCGGATTCGAGAGCTTGATTTTCACTCCACCTCCAACTGCAAAATCTGCAAACGAAGTCGCCACAAGGTTAAGCAAATTCACATTTAGGTACAAGAAATCATCAGTCTGACGCGATTGCGAAAGATACGACTTCACATTAAAAATTCTCTGACGCAAATTCCCCGCAAGGAAATGACTAGCTTCATTGCGCAAAAGCTGATCATAGACCCGACGATTTTGAACAACGTTCTCAGCCTGCGGATCTAGTTTGATTTGATAGTGCATAATAAAAAATTAAGTTTGCCCCCACTATTTCATAGAACTTAAAAGTGTAAACCTAAAAGGCTGGTCTGGGGCGGGTTGCCTCGAGGCGACCCGCCCCCAAGCACCACAATCCCAAAAAACTTAAAACACCGTCACATCATCGCGCCGTTTTTCCGCGCCAAAAATATACCCCAAATCATTTTTACCATGCGCAATCTCGAGCGCATAAACCAGTGCATCGACTGTATCATCATGCTCCCCGTAAGGAAATTCGCAAAGCTCCTGACGCAAAATTCCCGTATTCTCCCCGAACCAAATTTTGCCAAATTCAAACAACCCCTGTTGGCGAAGTAGGCGCCTGAATTTGTCCGCGTCCGGGCGAATTTCGCGAATCGGCAGTCCGCTCAACTTCAAACTTTCCGCCAACGCTTTCTGATATGCGACTGCCTCCACCACGATCATCTGCGGATTCCATTTCGCGTCTAGCTCATGGATTTTTTTCACGGTTTCTTGCATCGTCCAATGCCCCCGCGCACATTCCAACACAAAATAATTTTCCTCCTCGAGACTCTTCGCCACAATGCACAACGCCGTATAATCCGCAGATTCTTTTTGCGAAATCGCGGGGTCGACCGCCAAATAAATTCGCAATTTTTCTCGTGAATAAATTTTTTGTTCAGTCCTGATTTGCCCATTTTCCCAACTAAAATTCTTCAACCAATTTTCGCGAATCAGTGCATCTTCACTGGCGATAACTTGGTTCTGAAATTCACTCCCAAACGCCTTCGACCCAATCTGCTCCCGCAACTTTTCCAGCGCCTCGACACTCCAACGCGCCGGCCAAGCCGTCCTATTTTCGAGCAAAGCCCGCTCCCGTAAAACCGCCCAAAACCCCGCCATATATTTTTGTTCGAGGATCGTGTTGAGCAAAGAATGAAAATGCAAAACCGTTCCGATGAGCAGGTATTGCGTCTCCGGCGTCCCGATCGGAATGACCACCCGCGCCAACCACTCACGCAACTTTTCCCGCCCCTCCAGAGTACGCACATCTTCGTCCTTTTCTATGTCATCGAGCACCACCAAATCCGGTCGCACATTCTCATAATTCGTCCCGCGAATCGCCTCATTCGTCCCGACCGGCGTGATACGCACATTTATTTTTTCCACTTTTTTCTCCGTGAAATTCGGACGAACCACTCTTATT
>CAZJIT010000096.1:0-2797 GCA_964546155.1 uncultured Candidatus Peribacteria bacterium | reverse complement strand
GTGGCAAATACCACGTCCTCCACGGCCTCATCAACCCAATCGAAGGCATTTCTCCCGACGACCTAAAAATCGCTCAGCTCCTCGACCGTGCCCAAAAACAAAATACCAAAGAAGTGATTTTGGCTCTGGACAGCGACCTCACCGGCGAGGCGACGGCGGTTTTCATTTCCCGCAAACTCAAAGAAATGGGAATCCGCACCACTCGTTTGGCGCAGGGATTACCCCAAGGTGGCGAAATCGGCTACACCGACCCCGACACACTTTCTCGTGCCCTCAGCGAGCGCCGAGAATTTTGATTTGACATAAAAATATTTAACGGTAAAATAACACCATTGTTTTTTGATTTTTAGGAAAGCGTGGTGCTTTCCGGTTCGCAAAAGGAGGAAATATGTCGCAGAGTCAGGGGAAAAATAGCAGGTGCAGTAAAAAGAAAGTTGTCGTGCCGTGGTACGTGGAGGAATTCAAAAAAAGGAAAGAAAGTGGAGAGGCGTTGATTCTGCAAAAACAAGGTGAGGCGCTGATGGTTTTACATGAAAAAAATCTCAGAGAGCACTTTGCCGTTGATTTCTTGCAGAATTTTCTCGGGGTCGATGCAGTTTTAAACAGCTACGGTTTGATCACCAACTGTGTAAAAAATTGCAAGGTCATGGGTCGGAGAATCACTCAGGACATGCCCGTTTTGGTTTGTCATCAGATGATATCATCAAAACTGATCCGTGATCATCTGGCAGCGTTTTCACAAACGCACCAAATGTCCATCGAGGTAATGTGCGGAGAACAAAATGCAGAAATGTTTTTTTGGACGGGAGGCAAGCCTCGGATCAAGATCGGTGAGTTGGAAATTACTCTCGAGAAAGGCGAAAAACTAGTGCGTGCCAAGATTCTAGATGAGATTTATTACATTCCGCTAGGATCGTCCAAGGAAAAAATAAGAGAATTGGCAAAGGCAATAGTGGCTTAAAAAGGGGCTAAATCAAAAAACTCAGGTTCGCATTTTACGATGCGAGCCTTTTTCTTTTCTCCGGATTTTGCTAAATTAAACTCATGAACCCAAAACCAAAAATTCTCGTCGGCATGAGCGGGGGAGTCGATTCCTCGGCGTGCGTCAGACTGCTTCAGGAGCAGCATTACCAAGTTTTTGGGGTTTATTTTATTTTTCATGCGGAGGGGCTCGAGGGTGTCGAGCGAGCGCAGACCGTCGCCGAAAAAATGGGCATCGAGCTGGTGATTCGGGATTGTCAGGCACAGTTTCAGGAGGAGGTCGTGCAGGATTTTTTGGCTGAATACAGCGCCGGACGCACACCCAACCCGTGCATCGTTTGCAATCCAAAAGTCAAATTCAAACTGCTCTGCGAGGTGGCGGACGAGCTCGGGATCGAAAAAATCGCAACGGGACACTACGCACAGGTGCGAGAGGGGCGTTTGTACCGAGCCCAAGCCAAAAACAAAGACCAGACCTATTTTCTCTACCGCCTGAGTGACGAGATTTTGCGTCGGCTGATTCTCCCGCTGGGCAACGTAATTTCCAAAGACTGGGTCGAGGATTTTGCCCGCCAGATCGGCATCGGCGAGATTTTTGAGAGCGTTTCCGAGAGTCAGGATTTTTGCTTTTTGGGCAAATTATCGCTCCGTGAAATGCTCCTCCAAAACCTCCCCGCAAAATATTTCCAAGAGGGCGAAATCATCTCGATCGGAGGCGAGATTCTCGGCAAGCACAAGGGGCTCGTGAGCTACACCCTCGGTCAGCGCAAAGGTATCGAAATCGGTGGCAGTGGTCCGTGGTTCGTGGTCGGGCGAGATTTTTCCAAAAACCAGCTCATCGTCGGTCGGGAGGAGGATCTTCTCGGTCAAAAATTCACGGCAACGGGTCTGATTTGGCACGGAAATCCACCGCAAATTGGCGAAACTCTTGGTTCGCAGGTGCGTTTTCGAGCGCCGGAGATCGACGGCGAGGTGCTCTCTCTCGAAAATGACGAACTCACTTTTTCCATTCACCAAGCCCAAAAAAGCATCACCCCAGGGCAGTCGGCGGTGTTTTATCGTGGCGACGAATGCGTCGGTGGAGGTTTCATCACAAATTTGCTAAAATAAAATCATGCCAAACAAATACGTCACATTTCTGGTTTTTCTGCTCGGTGGTTTCGCCCTCCTGAAATACACCCGCCAAGTCAAAAATTTCACCGGAAGTTGGGGCTGGGCAGAGCGCTATCTCGGTGGCGGTGGCACCTACTCCGCAATCAAGATTTTTGGCTTAATCTCGATAATTTTCGCATTCATGTACGTCACAGGCGGGATCCAAGATTTCTTGGTTTGGCTCCTCGGACCGATGTTCGCCGGAGGCGGATCCACCAACTAAAAAAAACCTTGCAATTTATTTTTTTAATGCTAGAATTTTCATCGTTGGTGAGGAGAAAGACTTCATCAAATCAACATCGTTTAGCCAAAATGTTCGTGGGGGTTAAGCTTCAGCTGGCTCTAGGGTTTGCGTCAAGCAACCCGATCAAAGAGTTCAGGTGATCTAGCCAATGGAGAAAGACTTCATCAAATCAACATCGTTTAGCCAAAATGTTCGTGGGGGCATAGCTCAGCTGGCTAGAGCACCTGCTTTGCAAGCAGGGGGTCAGGGGTTCAAATCCCCGTGCCTCCACCAAAATTTCATCAGACTGCACCGAGGTGCGGTTTTTTGTTTTTTTCAAGCCAAAAAATAAGACTTTGGGTTTTTTGCTTTATATAGTGTTTTGGTCTTGAGTTTTTGAGCCATTTGTGATAAAATATTATGAAAAATTTATGCAAACAA
>CAZJIT010000095.1:0-2895 GCA_964546155.1 uncultured Candidatus Peribacteria bacterium | reverse complement strand
GAAAAATGTTATAATGTTCTTCTATTTTCACAATTGTGTGAATCTGGAGTTCATTATTTTTCGGTTTTCGAAGGGGGAATTCATGGATTTTTATGTCAAATATACGCTGATGTTGGTTTTTGGAATGGCGGCTTCTTTTTGGATTGGGTGGAGCAGTCCGATAAAACAGCAGGTGATCGTCCAGCCGGTGCAGATTCGAGTGATTGGTTCAGGAGTGGAGGTCGAGGTGCAAAAACCTCAACCCAAAGAGAAAAACACGCATCGTCGGCAGGAACATTTTGCCATTCCCAAGTCAGACGGGCGAGTGATCGTGCTTGATGCGGGTCACGGTGGCAAGGATTCCGGAGCGATTTGTAACGGGATTCAGGAGAAAGATCTGAACCTCAAAGTCGCTCTGCAAATGGAAAAAATTCTGCAAGCAAACGGCTACTCGGTGGTGATGACACGGCGTGAGGACAAATATCTCACGCTGGAAGAGAGAGTTGCGGTGGCGCATGCGAGTCAGGCGGATTTGTTCGTCAGCGTCCATGCCAATGCCGCCCGCAATCAATCGGCGCACGGCGTGGAGGTGTTTCATCATCACAGCGCATCGCATCAATCCGTGAATCTGGCGAGGCACGTGTCCAGTCGGCTTGGTGATTTGGCTCGCAATCGTGGCGTCAAATCAGCTGATTTTTACGTTTTGAGAAAAACAAAAATGCCGGCGATTCTCGTGGAGGTTGGATTTCTGACGAATGAGTACGAAGCCCTCAGGCTCTGCACTTCTTCTTATGTCCAACAAATTGCGGATTCGATTGCAGACGGAATTTGCGCTGCTCAGTACAGGCAGAGATCCGAGCAAAACGAAAGATTTGCAGGAATGATGACCCTTGCTAATTTTCCTCGCTAACCGAACATGTGGCGGGCACCTACGGGTGCTCGCTTTTTTCTTGATTCTTGGCGATTTTTCGCTAAAATAACCACATGCAAAATTTCGCAGAACAAATCGCAAAACTGGTCGAGGAGGTGCTCGGTGTGGAGGGCGTCGTCGCCCAAGAAACTCCTGCTGACAAGGCGGGGGATTACGGTGTGCCGATGTTTGCTTTCGCCAAAAAACTGGGCAAAAATCCCGCTGAAATTGCGCAGGAGCTGACCGAGAATTTACAAAAAAATCTGCCCGAATGGATCGCTCGGGTCGAGGCGGCGGGTCCTTTTGTGAATTTTTTTCTCAGTGAAAATGCGTGGGCAAATGTGGTCGAGGTGGCTTTGGAGAGCGATTTCCTAGCGAATGAGAGCGGGGTGGGGGAGACCATAGTCGTGGATTATGGCGGGGAAAATGTCGCTAAGCCGCAGTCCGTCGGGCATCTGCGCTCGAATATCATCGGGCAGGCGTTCGTGAATTGTGCACGCAAAAGTGGCTACGAGGTCATCGGGGACAATCACCTCGGCGATTGGGGCACGCAGTTTGGCAAGTTGGCGGTGGCGATCGAGGAGTGGGGTGATTGGGATTCGATTAAACAAATGCAGGAGCCGATTTCTGAGCTTTTGCGTCTTTACCAAAAATTTCACGTCGAGGCGGAAAATGACGAAAATTTAGTTATTCGTGCTCGTGAAAAATTCAAAAATCTGACCGAGGGCGACGCTGATCAGCTGGCGCAGTGGGAGCTGATTTGCCAGTGGACAAAAGAAAATTTGCAAAAAACCTACGAGCGCCTCGGGGTGGAGTTTGATCATTATTTTGGCGAGAGTTTTTATCGGGGGGAGAAGATGAGTCAAGTGGTTGATATGTGCGAAAAAGCCAATCTGGTAACCAAAAATGAAGACGGGAGTTGGGCGATTGTTCCGCCGGAGGAGAGCGGAGTTCCGAGTTTTCTCATTCGCAAGTCAGACGGGGCGACGCTTTATCACACTTCGGATTTGGCTGCGATCAATTACCGTTTGCAGACTTGGAATCCGGCGCGCATTGTTTATTTTGTAGCGGAGCCGCAGAGTTTGCATTTTCGTCAGCTGTTTTGGTTGGCACGTCAGCTCTGGGGTGAGAAATCTAATTTTGAACACGCAGTTTTTGGCATGGTGACTTTGCCGAGCGGGCAGATGTCCACTCGCAAGGGCAACACCGTTAAGCTCGAGGAATTGCTCAATGAAGCTCGTGATCGGGCGCTTCGGGTTCTCGAGGAAAAACAGCCGGATCTACCCAAAAATGAATGGGAAAATTTGGCGGAAAAGATCGGGGTGGGGGCGGTGATTTACGAGGATCTGAGCAAAGACCGCACCAAAAACATCACTTTTGATTGGGATAGTGCGATTAATTTCGAGGGGCAAAGTGCGCCGTACATTCAGTACACCCACGCCCGTGCGATGAGCATTCTCCGCAAATCTGACGCTCAGCCCGAGGTGGTGAATTATTCTGATCCGTACGAGATTGCCTTGATCAAGCGGTTTTTGCAGGCGGGGGAGGTGCTGGAGCGGGTGGTCGAGGAGGCGAAGCCGAGTTATTTGGCGCAGTGGCTTTATGATTTGGCGAATGATTTTAATAAATTTTATGCGAACGTGTCGGTGCTCAAGAGCGAGGGCGATGCGCTCCGGAGCCGTCTTGCCCTCGTGAAGGCGACGACCGATTTGCTGGGTAGGGGACTGGGCATGCTCGGTATTCACGCTCCGGAAAAGATGTAAATCATACTTATTTCCAAATTATTTTTTGGCTTATTTGGGTTTTTGATGTTTTCCGCAAATTGCTCGGTGCGAGGAGGACGGCACGCAGGATTTTAGGGCGAAGGAAAGCCATTTATGAGCTCGAGTCCGTAGTGTTTCGTGACTGAAATAAGTTCCTTATTTTGGTTTAAGGCGAGTCCGACTCTCTGTATCCACACCATATTCACATATTTCTAGCAAGTGATAAAATTTGACGGTGAGGGG
>CAZJIT010000094.1:0-2914 GCA_964546155.1 uncultured Candidatus Peribacteria bacterium | reverse complement strand
CTTCCACCAATTTATAATTTCCGGATTTCACTTCCTTAATAATCTCCTGTACTTTGCCACCAACACGTGGTCCAAGCACACGAGCATTTACATCGATTGCTGTACTTGCCAATGAACTTCCCTCCGCAAATTCCAGATTCTTGGCATTGAGTTCTTCTTGGATCACCTCAGTTTGATTCGCAATATTCTGCTGAGAATCCTGATCCAATCCAATCACAAATTTTTGCACAGGCTGGCGATTCTTGATCTTGGCGGTAGCTCTGGCTCGCAGCCCAAGCCGAATAATTTCCCGCACAAGTTCAGTTTGTTTTTCCAGATTTTGGTCAATCTTATCTGTATCAAATTCCGGCCAGAGAGCGAGATGCACCGAATCTTCCTTAGTCAAATTCTGATAAATCGCATCACTCACAAACGGCGCAAACGGCGCGAGAAGTTTGCTCACATTCACAAGGACATGATACAGCGTCGCATAGGCCTGATTCTTGTCAGTGTCATTTTCAGATTTCCAAAATCTACGACGACTTCGGCGGATATACCAGTTGTTCAGCTCGTCCAAAAATAATGGGATTTGATCAGTTGCTTCATTAATCTCATAGCGCTCCATTGCGTCGGTCATCTTGGCAATGACGGTATTGAGTCTGGATAAAATCCACTGGTCGAGCGGGTGAGTCGCCTCGAGATTTTGGCTTTCCGGCGACCAATTATCCGTGTTGGCATAAGTCACGAAAAAGCTGTACGCATTCCAAAATGGCAAAATCACATTGCGCACGACCTCCTCCACACCCTTCTCCGAGAACCTCAAATCCTCCGCCTTGACCACGGGCGAATTGAGCAAATAAAATCTCATCGCATCAGCACCATATTTCTCAAAAATCAAACTCGGGTCAGGATAATTTTTCAATCTCTTGGACATTTTCTTGCCGTCTTCTGCCAAGACAATTCCATTGACCACGCAATTCTTAAATGCTGGTTTTGCCTCAGAAATATTTTGCAATTTATTGCGAGAAGAAAGTGCAGAAGCAAGGACAGTCAGCGTATAAAACCACCCGCGAGTTTGGTCGAGACCCTCCGCGATGAAGTCCGCCGGAATCTCTGAATCCGCCTGAGTGGCGAACTGGGCATATGGCATTGATCCGCTCTCAAACCAGCAATCCAGCACTTCGGGAATGCGTTTAGCTGTTCCTCCGCACGAGCAAGGGAACGTGATCTTGTCCACGAAATGCTTATGAATATCTGTGACCTTTTCTCCGCTTAATTCTGATAATTCTTCCGAGCTTTCAATACATTTTACTTCGCCACATTCTTCACATTTCCAGACTGGAAGTGGTGCTCCCCAAAATCTGTTTCGGGAAATTGCCCAATCTCTCGCACCCTCAAGCCACTGTCCGAATCTCCCGTGCTTGAGATGATCCGGCACCCAATTTATTTGTTCATTTGCTTCCAGCATTTGTTTCTTGATTTCCTCAATTCGCACGAACCAACTCGGCGTCGTGTAGTTGAGCAGAGGGGAATCGCAACGCCAACAATGCGGATAACTGTGACGATATTTTTCGCGCTTGAATAATTTATTTTCTTTCTCAAGGAAATTATTTACAGCCTGGTCGGTGAGCGACGGATCTTTCTTCGGCTTGACTTCCATATTCGGGAAATCCTTTACCTCAGCGACGAAATGCCCGTTTGGTTGCACGTGACGCAGGAGTGGGAGTTGCTTATTTTTCGCCAAATTAAAATCGTCCTCACCAAAGGCCGGTGCAATATGCACGATCCCCGTACCGTCCTCTGTGCTTACAAAATCGGCGAGTTGCACTGTACAATAATTCGGCCAGAGATCCTCAACGCTATTTTCTGGATTAATCACTTCAGCATAATTCTTGGCATTATAATCAAAAAGTGGTTTGTATTTCTTGCCAATGAGCTCGTGCGGTTTGACCTCAGCAATAATTTCGTATTCTTTCTCGCTCATCACCGCCTCGAGCCGAGACTTCGCCAAGATGAGATTTTGTCCCTCAAATTTAATCTTCACATACTCAATCTGCTCGCCAATCGCCAGAGCGACATTGCCCGGCAGAGTCCACGGAGTCGTCGTCCAAGCGAGAATAAAAGTCCCTGGTTCGTCCACCAATTCAAACTTCACAGTGGCAGATTCGTCGGTTATATCCTTGTATCCCTGAGTTACCTCAAAGTTCGAGAGGGGAGTATCACAGCGCGGACAATAGTGAATCGACTTCAGGCTCTCGTAAATCAGATTTTCCTCCCAGAGTTGCTTGAACACCCACCAAACCGAATTCATATAGCTCAAATCCATCGTCATGTAGCAATCCTCCATATCGACAAATCTACCCAATCTGCGAATTACGGCTTTCCATTCGTCCGTGTAGAGTTGCACTTTGCTGCGGCAACCCTCACAAAATTTATCAATGCCGTATTTCTCGATTTCGTCCTTGCTCCCGAGGCTGAGTTCTTCCTCCACGATATTTTCAATCGGTAAACCATGGCAATCCCAGCCCCACTTGCGCTCGACTCTCTTACCTCGCATGGTCTGATAACGTGGCACGGCGTCTTTGATAGTACTCGCGAGAATATGCCCATAGTGCGGAAGTCCCGTCGCAAAAGGCGGTCCATCATAAAACTTAAACTGATTATTTTTATCACGCTCACTCACACTCCTCTCGAATATTTTTTTCTCTTCCCAAGTTTTCAGGATTTGCTCCTCGAGCTCGGGTAGGTTTTGAGTTGGTTTGGCTGGTTCGAATTTCATATTTGAAGTTAATTAAATTCACACGAATAAAATATTTCGTGCTTCGGCTGTCAGCAAATTTATTTCGCAATGAAGTTTTATTTCACTTCACCCGCGTACACAGAGGGTCGCCCTCGCCTTAGTATGAAATAAGCAAACCAGACAGTTTATTTCACA
>CAZJIT010000093.1:379-2920 GCA_964546155.1 uncultured Candidatus Peribacteria bacterium | reverse complement strand
TACAGTAAAAAAAACAGCAAAATCTACCTCAACAAGAAAAAAACCAACACCAAAAACAAAATCAAAGCAATACCTGCGGACATTACAATTATTCGTGAATTACTTGGAGTGATTTCTGCAAAAAATTCGTTTGTATTTCCAATCGCATATTTTTCACCGGTCTTGAGATTATATTGCTGTAAGATACTCTCCAAAACGGCAAGTATCCCACTTGGCAAATTTCTCGCCCTTACTTCATTATCAGTTTCACAGGTTATCAGGATATTTCCTTTTTCAAAAGTACTAACACCGCACTCAGCATCAAAGCCAATTTTTTCATCAAGTTCTGAATCAAATGAGCCACCTTTTATGATGCCCATCATTTTCTCAGCGAAATATTCCGTAGCTTGCACGCTATCTTGCGCAGAATAATCAGCCGAGCCAAACCAACTCGCACCAAAAGAAACGAACAATCCCGTCTGATATTCTTCTTTTTGATTGATGGCTAAGAAGCCACCAAAAACAAGCCCTAGCAAAACAAAAAGTAAAAGTGTTTTATATTTTTTGGCAATAAGTGGAAGCAGGGAATTTATATTCATAAAAATTAAAGATTGTTTAAGGATTTATCAAAATGACCCATTTGATATTCGGCATATTTTGTTTCGAGAAATTCACGCATTTTTTTACGATGGTTTTCGGTAGAGAATTGCAGAGCATGCTTACGAATATCCGCCGGACGTACCTTAAATGTGTCAAACTGGCGAATAGCACGAGCTAGGCTGTCTGGAGTTTGTTCGTCAAAAAATGTACCTGTCGCCCCTTCCTTCACAGTTTCAAGCGCGCCACCCGCACGATAAGCAATCACCGGACGACCCGCCGCCTGCGCCTCCACCGCCGTAATTCCGAAATCCTCAAGCTGAGGAAAAAGAAGCGCATTCGCCTCGGCATAGAGCTGTGGAATATCCTCATCAGGCACTCTACCCAAGAATTCAACCGTATCTCCCGCCATCGCTTCGAGCTTCTTACGTTCCGGTCCATCACCCACAATCTTGAGCGGAACACCAAGCGCATTACACGCCTGAATCGCCAAATCAAATCGCTTGTAAGGAATCAGACGTCCAATCGCCAAGAAATAATTTTTCGGGTGAGCGGCTGGGGTAAATTTATCCACATCTACTGGCGGATAAATAACCTCAGCATCACGCCGATAAAACTTCTGAATACGTCTAGCAACATAATTCGAATTCGCAATGAAATAATCCACCCGATCTGCCGCAAGCCTGTCCCAAACTCGCAAATTGTGCATCAATTTGTGAGAATAAATAGAAACTGGCCAAGGTTGAGACCAAAGACGATCGTCCACCTCCGGCTCCCAAATGTACCTCGGTGGAGTATGACAATACGAAACATGCATCGTCTCTGGTTTAGTGATGACACCCTTACCCAAAGAATGCGAACTCGAAAGTACAATCTCAAAATCGCGCAAATCCATAGACTCAACTGCCTTGGGCATGAAACCCAAAAACCACTGATGATGATTCTTCGCAAAAGGATATCGACTCAAATAAGTCGGTCGCACATCAGCATTGCGGAAGTAGGGGACTCGCTCAGGATTAAAAATTGTGGTATAGATCGGTGCTTCGGTCCATTCATCATGCCAACTCGCAATAACCTGTTCAGCCCCACCAGACGAGCTCAACCAATCCGTCACAATAGCCAAATTCGGCTGATTATTATTTTTCTTTTTTTGCATGGTGTCAGTTTACTAGATTTACTCAAAAATAAAAAGCCAAAACACCTCAAAAAAGCGCAAAAGAATTGACAATGCAGAAAATCGTGCTGGAGTAAATTAAGATTCTGAAATCAGCTCACCAATCACAAGCAGACGACGCAAATTTGTTCCCGGAGGAGTGCAGGTCATGAGCGTAGCGATTTTACGCCCTCCACCTTGACGCATCACTTCCACCTCATCTGGCTTCACTTCCAAAATCTCCGAAACACGATAAACATACTCACGCCCATCGTAATAAATCATAAACTCATCGTCTAATTTCATAACATAAAGTAGTGCAAAAACATCTTTGTAGGTGCCACTGTCCCAAGGATAATAACTGGAATGCCCTGTCAAAAAAACATTTCCATATTCATAGGGTTTAGCGGTATGCGGATAATGCACAACTCCATCATGCAGTTGCTCTTCGATATGCGCATTTAACTCCTCCCACTTTTTCTCCTCCAGCAAGTTTTCATCAGCATCGACTATCGGCACATTACGATTTATTTTTGGTATCACGATGCGATTATCCGGAGGAATTATCTCCATTTTCAAAGTTGGACGAATGTCGGCCACTTCAGTAACTACCAATTTCCCAGCTTCTTTTTGAATTTTTTGCACTTTATTTTCTTTGGCTTTTTTTACCAAAACTTGCATTTCCTGTTTATTTTCACCAATCAAATTATCGTAATGATAATTAAAAATTTGCCAATAAGCCCCAAAATTCATTATCAAAAAAGTCGCAACGTAAAAAACCAAAAACCAAAAACCTAATCCCAAAATACTGG
>CAZJIT010000093.1:0-369 GCA_964546155.1 uncultured Candidatus Peribacteria bacterium | reverse complement strand
GCTAGCTGGAAGTAGTTTGTGTTCCGCACTTGGCAAGCTACCTTGCCCAATATTCTCCGATTCTTGATTTATATTTTCGTATTGCATATTCGTTTCATTTTACCTGATTTTGAGCTTTTTTTCAAGGCAAATAATCTCAAAAAATTAACATCTTAATGTTGATTTTTTAGCTCAAATAAGGTATAATGCAATGAAGGTCATGTAATCCATGCTTGACAAAAATACAAAAATAAATATAATGACAAAAACAAAAATTCCAAATTCAACTAAAACAATCTCCACCCGTTCTGACGGTTTCGGAGGGATTTTTGTGTCTTTATAACTAAATTATGACAATATTCACTTATTTATTTTCGGACACTAAAAAAG
>CAZJIT010000092.1:0-2961 GCA_964546155.1 uncultured Candidatus Peribacteria bacterium | reverse complement strand
ACCGCCCCCAGACAGAGAAAAGGCGCAAAAGGCATATGCGCCTTCCGATCCAAAAATCCTCCCACGATGAGACTCACCCCCACCACCGCGCCGAGCATATAACTCAACATCAGATTAAGCCAAACCAGCGGATACCCGACCAAAAGTCCCAAAAATATTCCCAAAATCAAATCACCAAAACCCAGCCACTTCTCCCGTGAAATCCACACTTGTAGTCCGAAAAAAATGAAAAATATCAGCGCTCCCCAGAACATTCCTTCGTTCCCAAAACCAAGTAACCAACCCAAAATCGCCAACCCAATCCCCGCATAACTAAACGCATCAGGGATCATCTGGTATTTCAAATCAAAAAAACTGATCACCACCAAAATCGCCAAAATCGCGTCCAGCCAAATATTGCCAAGCAAAGTAGGGGAATGTGCCCAGCCCAAAACAAACATCAACCCCATCGTAATTTCCACGAGCAGATGCATGATATCAATCTTCTCACCGCAACTTCGGCATTTCCCACCCTGAGCAATATAGCTCCAAATCGGAATCAGTTCAGTCGCGCCGAGAACCTTACCACAGTGCGGACATTCGCTTCTACCTGAGATAATCCCGGGCTTATCCTCGCCCAATCTCATTACCACCACTCCCGCAAAACTCCCAACTATGCTTCCTAGTACGAACTGCAGAATACCCAAAATAAAATCCATATTATTCAGTTATTTCTTCTTCATTCTCCTCTTGCTCAATAATCGCATTGTATCTCTGCGCCGCCGTATTAGAGATTGAATCTCCATTGCCTTTCTCGTACGCAGTATTGTAGTTCTTCTTGGCAGTATCGAGTGAGCCTTGCTTTTCATACCAAAGACCAAAATTGAGATAAACCGCTGCCATATTTGGGTCGATCGCCTTGGCCTTATTCAATTCTGTAAATGCCTCGTCATAGTCTTCAGAATAAATCAAACTCCAACCCAACAAATTGTGTGCGAGAGCTTGGTCAGGGAATTTTTCTACAGCTTTTCTTGCGATTGTAATTGCCTTACTGATTCCATTTTCTGTTCCAACATAATCCAAATAAATCCACACCGGACGCACATAATTCGTCAAAATCTCATCACCTCCCTCATTCAAATAATCCTCATAAGTTTCAGCCGCCTTGAGATAATCTTGATTGTCGAGATACACCTGCGCCAATTTCGAAATTACTTGAGTAGCTGGTGTGAATCCATCTTCCAGAGCCATCTCAAGAGCTTTAATTGCCTCTTCTTTCTCGCTTAGTTCAGAATATGTTAATCCCAAGAAATACTGAGATTCAGGCTTGGTTGGGTCGAGCTCCACAGCCTTCTCAAGAGCATTTTTTGCAGCCGTGTACTCATTGCGAGCGTACTGCGCATAACCTAAAAGTACCCATGCATCACGATAATCACCCTTCTCTTTGATTACATCTTTTAATACCTCTACCGCCATCGTGTACTGTTCATTTTCGCTAAGCGCTCGTGCCAAGAGTGTCTTGATATGCATCGGGTGTCCGTCCTGAAACAAATCAAACTCCTTATAAGCCTCGAGATACTTATTTATTTCATTTTTATATTCACTTGTTGGATATTTCTCCAACAACTTTCGAAAACTACCGCCAGTCACTTCACGATTATTTTCCAAAATCGCCAATAAACCACGCAAATAAAGCACTTCTTCCTCCATGCTTCCCTCATCAAATTCCTTGAAAACCTCTTTTGCCTCTTCGAATTTGCCATTTTGAATCATCGCTCTCACAAGCATGCTCACCGTTTCCAAACTTTCATCTCCGTATTTGCGAGCGTTATTCAGACTCATCACAGCGTGTCGCCAATCTTTAATTTTCATTTGCGCACGTCCGAGATGACCGTAAGCCTCTTGATTTTCCGGCTCGACCTCCATTGCTCCGAAATACTCCTGAATCGCAAAATCATAAAAACCATCTTGCTCATACTCCAGTCCACGATTCATATATTCCTGATAAGTCGGATTTTTGTACTGTGGCGTTTTCACCTCCGCAATTCCTCTTTCAGCTTCCTGATTTTCTTGTCTTTGCACTCCGAGAATATCCAAAATCTCCGGACGATAATTTATCACTCCTGCTACGAGAGCACCGAGCACCGCCACCACACCAAATATTTTCAAAAAAGTCTTCATATTTTTAAGTTAAAGAAACCAATAATTAACAACACCCATGATAATTATAATCGTGCAAATAATCGAAGTAACAAAAATACCGCTTTGCTCGGCTTCATGCCACGCTCGCCAGCCAGAGTAGAGCCAAAAAGGCTGAACGCTAAGATTTATAATTAAACCGTATTGCGGATATTTCATTGCAATAGCAATTTGCGCTCCGATGGTCAAACTAGGGATTAGCACCTGCGTCGCCGAGTTGAGGATATTTTTTTTCTGCATAATTCACACCCACTATAACTCAAAAAATCATTTCAGAAAAGCATTTGTCTGCCCGCAAGTCATCGCCACCGCCAGCGCATCTGCCGCATCGTCAGGCTGGGGTACACTCTCCAATTTTAAAAGTCTTTTAATCATTTCTTGCACCTGCGTCTTGTCAGCGTGTCCATTTCCGCAGATCGACTGCTTGATTTCCATCGGCCTAAATTCAAGAATCTCACAACCATGTCGAGCCACCGTCGCCAAAATCACCCCTCTTGCCTCTGCCACTGAGATTCCCGTCGTGATATTGTTCACGAAAAAAAGCTCCTCCACAGCCACCATGTCCGGTTTCATACTTTCCAATAATTCCTCCACATCAGCTTGAATTTGCCTGAGCCTCTCAGCCTTAGGTAGTCCTTTTTCAGTTTCAATAATTCCATAATCACCCGCCACAAAATCATTGCCATTTTTCATCACCAAGCCAAACCCCAATCTCGCCGTTCCTGGGTCAAATCCCAATATTTTCATTTTTTTTAATTAATTTTTGGTATTCACGCTCGAAAT
>CAZJIT010000091.1:0-2971 GCA_964546155.1 uncultured Candidatus Peribacteria bacterium | reverse complement strand
GCAGATTTTCATCAAACTTTTCGGTGATGAGATTTTTGGGCCACGCATTCAGCACTACTTCCGCAACGGCTGTCTGACGCTCATGGACGATGAGGAAGAAGGTGCGACCATTATCGATGTGCCGAGACTTTTCGTGGACGAAGCATTCCAAAAATACAAAGTGAGCAAGGTCAAAAATCCGATTGTAAAATCATTTTGGGCAAACGAAATGGCAAAAACCGGACAGCGTGAAAAAGAGGAAATGATCCCGTATTTCAGCTCGAAATTTGGTCCTTTCATCACCAATACCATGATGCGTAATATCATCGGGCAGAGCAAAAACGCTTTTGATTTCCGCAAAGTCATGGACGAGAAAAAAATCCTCCTCATCAATCTCTCCAAAGGTAAAATCGGGGATATCAACGCGCAACTTCTCGGTTTGATCATCGTGAGCAAACTCCAAATGGCGGCGATGAGTCGTGTAGATATGCCCGAGGATCAGCGTCACCCATTCTATCTCTACTGTGACGAGTTCCAAAATTTTGCGACGGATAGTTTTGCTTCGATTCTTTCTGAGGCACGCAAATACAAACTCGCCCTCATCATGGCGCATCAATATATTTCCCAGCTGACCAAAACTCCGAGTGGGCACGATGACACTCGTATTCGTGATGCGGTTTTCGGTAACGTGGGTACCATGATGTCGTTTAAAATCGGTGCGGAGGACGCAGAGTACATGGCGAAAGAATACGCCCCACTTTTGAGCGAGCAGGACATTCTCGGGATTGCGAATTACAAAGCCTACCTGAAATTAAACATTCACAACACGACCTCACGTCCGTTTAGCGTCGAAACAGTTTGGGATCCGAAAGGCGAAACAACCGGCTGTCCACGCAATGAAAAAGTCGCCGAGGTGGTCAAGCAATACGCTCGCCTCAAGTACGGTCGCAAGAAGGAATTTGTGGATCAGGAGGTCTGCGCTCGTGTGGGTATCGAGATGGATTAATTCGTCACGTAACCCCAGCTGAGCAGGTCGCCATTCCCTCCGAAAAACCCCTCATAAATAATCATCGCCGCTTCAGCACGTGTGATGGCCGAGTTTGGTTTGAGGTAGTTTTTTACCCTAATCAAACCCTTATCAATCGCAGTTGAAATGTATTTCGCATACCAGTCGGTGAGGTTTACGTCTGAGATTTTGTCGATGTTGGCAGTACGTGCTTCCGGTATGATATTCATGAAATTCACAGCGATTTTGAGGGATTCCGCCAGACTCACATTTGCCTCCGGACGAAAAGTATCGTCGAGGTAGCCACTCACGATTTTCTTTTCCACCGCCTTGGCGATGTGGTTGTAGTACCACGCCTCATTATCCACATCTGCGAAATATGTATCCACTCTTTCGGGTCTGATTTGATCCAGATTTTGTTCGTGTGATTTCGCAAAAGCCCGCATGCACATCGTCAAAAACTCCGCACGATTTACCGGCTCTTCCGGTCGAAGTGTGCCGTCTGCGTAGCCCGTCATCACCCCTGCGTAGTACAATTCATAAAAATAATTTCTCGCCCAGTGACGCTCCGCCAAATCCGAAAAAGACTCACCAAACGAAAGCGCTTTCAGAGTCACGTAATGCGGAATACTTGAACTTCCGTTTGCGTCCACGAGCTTGAGCTCGACGATGTAGTTTCCGGGTGCGTTTGCCACAAACGAGAAATTTTCCACACCAAAACCGCTCAACTTTTTTTCACCAGAGTAGCCGGCAGGGGAGCTGGCGATTTCCCATTTGTAGGTGTAGCTGTCCGCTCTTTTTCCTGCGAGAAACGAATTATAGCCCGACAATTTTACTTCTTGATTCACGCTGACCGTTTGGCTTGGAGTTGAGATGTATGGTCGAAAACCAATCTTGGCATAAGCCGAAAAAGGTGCGATGAAAGCCGAAATTGCAAGAATTGTGCTGATGATTTTTTTCATATTTTATATTTAACTAGTCTAGCATTAAAACACAGATTTTATATTTTGTCAATATGGCTAAAATATGCTATAATGTAGGCGATGATTTATTTATTTTTTGCACTTCTCGCAGGTTTGCCGGTCGCCTTCTGGGCGTGGTTTTTCTTGAGCGAGGAGCGTGAAAATTTTCATCTTGCTCTCGCCACTTTTTTTATTGGTACGCTTTCTGTCGTTCCTCTCCTCCTCTACAAACATCTTTTTATGGACGGGGCACTTGCCAGTACCGGTTTTTGGTACGAGCTGGTTACGGCGGGTTTTGTGGACACGCCGGGTTTGCACGAGCTTGCCCAGTTCCTCCTTCTTTTCGCCATGATGGCGGGATTTTCTTTCGTGGTGGCGATGATTATCGTCCTGATTTCTACACTTTTTTCTCTGCATACCTTGCGCAATTCTTGGCATGCGATTTTGGTCGAAATGGGCAATTTCACGCTTTTTGGATTTGTGGCTTTGGCTCTGGTTTTGGTGAGTTTATTCGTGAATAATCTAATCGCCGTCATCGTAGCCTCGACCGTTTTTCTCGCAGCAGTGGAGGAATATTCCAAACATCTCATCGTGCGTTTTGTAGATGACGACCAATTCAAATCCATAGACAATGCGCTCATTTTCTCGATTTTGGCGGGTTTGGCCTTCGCCTTCACGGAGAATATTTTCTATTTTTCCGCCAACTGGGGCACGAGCGGATTTTGGGGTGTGGTGATGATTCGCAGCATTCTTTTGGTTTTTGCGCACGCTTTGTTCAGCGGAATTTTCGGTTATTATTACGGGCTCGGACATTTTGCCCAGCCACTTTTGGTCGAGCGCATGGTTTCTCAGCCATCATATTTTTTCCAAAAAACTCTCGCCAAACTGATGAACCTAAAAAGCGAGCCGACTTATCGTGAACAAAAAATGATGCAAGGGCTTATTTTAGCCATTTTTATGCACACGAGCTTCAACCTCCTCGTCCAATTTGATTTTCTCATGTGGGCATTTTTACTCGTGATTG
>CAZJIT010000090.1:875-2976 GCA_964546155.1 uncultured Candidatus Peribacteria bacterium | reverse complement strand
ATCGCTACCAGCAGCTCAGAATGTTTCGTGGGGTAAAAAATCGCTTCGGTTCGACTAATGAGGTTGGCGTTTTGGAGATGACGGATTTGGGATTAAAAGAAGTCAAAAATCCTAGTGAAATTTTCTTGGAAGGACGTCACCCGAAATCCATCGGCTCGGTAATCACTGCAACTTTAGAAGGTGCACGCACATTTTTATTTGAAATTCAGGCACTCACCACTGCGACACATTTCGGTTATCCAAAGCGCACCACAAGCGGCATCTCCGGAAATCGCCTCGACATTATCATCGCCGTTTTACAAAAATACTGCGGAATCAAATTGCAAAATGACGATGTCTTCGTGAATGTGGTCGGCGGAATTAAAATCGACGAACGTGCTTCTGACCTCGCAGTCGCCCTCAGCATCGCCAGCTCAAAACTCAAACAACCCATCTCAGACAAAATAATTATCCTCGGGGAAATCGGACTCTCGGGAGAACTGCGCCCTGTGCAATACCTCGAAAAAAGACTCAAAGAGGCAGAGAAACTTGGCTTCACAGAGGCGATAATCCCGAACTCGACCGCCAAGCCAAAAACCAAAATTGAACTTCACGCACATTCCACGGTTGCCGAGGTTGTAAAAAAATTCCTGAAATAAATTGACAAGGAAAAAATTCGGAGGATAATTAAATTAGGAAATGAAAAATAATGAGATTGAACTAATTTGACAAATTTTAAAAAAGTTATATAATAAAATAAGATTTTTGAAATATCGTCAGGTTAAAATTTGAAAAAGGGGGAGGAAAAATGAGTATAAATAAAAAGACGGAATGTCCAATGGCAAGAGTTTTTATAATTCTTGAAGGCATGGCTTTTAAAGAGGAGTTGAGTGGCAATAATTTTTCCAAGTTCACGGAAGATGGCTACAGTGCGGTGGCAAGAGATATGTTTTGCGCCTGCTTGTGCTCAGAAAAAAAGAGTTGTTGCTCTAATAACAACTTGAAAATGGGCAGAAATTCGCAGATAGGTATCAGCAATGGGGAGGTAATCAGTACCGTCAAAGCATACCTAGCTCAAAATGAATGTGAGGGTTTTGTTGCGGAAGAAATCTTACCCGTGATTAAATTCCACATTCATATGCACATGGTTTATCACCACATAGACAACTACACCAGTGCGATTTGGAATTTTATGGACATGTTCTTCCAGCTTGCCGAAAGGCTCAAAGCGGTGGAGAACACGGTTTTGGTCGAAGCTTGTGCTTAACCTGACGAAGAGCGAGATTGTCATCAGATGATCTCGCTTTTTATTTTATGTTGAAAAATTTCAGTGCGTTTTCGGTAGTTAGGGTCATGATTTCATCGAGGCTTTTTTGGCGAATCTCCGCAACTTTCTCCGCAACTTCCAAAGTGAACGCCGGCTCGTTGGCTTGCCCACGAACAGACTGCGGAGCGAGGTAGGGCGCATCGGTTTCGAGAAAAAAATTCTCAGCTGGAATATCCCGCACCACCTCACGCAAAATATCCGCCTTGGGATAAGTCACGATTCCCGTAAAGCTGATGTACCAGCCATTTTTTACAATTTCACGCATCTCCTCGACACCCCCCGAAAAACAATGAAACACGGCTTTTTCGATTTTCATTTCACGTAAAATCTCGACGCAATCCAGCACAGAATCACGCCCATGAACAATCACCGGCAGATTTTTTACCTTGGATAATTTTAACATTTCCCGAAAAATTTGTTTTTGCTTGGCGTGAATTTTCTCGTCCTGAGTGTGAAAATAATCCAGCCCCACCTCGCCGATCGCCACGACTTTTTGATCATTCGCCAAATCGTAAATCCGCTCAATATCACCCTCAGCCAAATCCTCCACGTAGCTCGGATGAAGCCCAACGCTCGCCACCACATCGAGAAATTTATTCGCCAAAGCCACCGCACTCTCGGAAGTCTGCACATCGCACCCCGGCACGAGAACCCGACGCACATTCGCCTGATGCGCCCGCACCAAAACGCCCGCCGGATCTTCTGCAAGACCTTTGAGATTGAGATGACAATGCGTGTCAAAAATATAATTATTCATTGTTTTTGTTTAGGTGAAATAATCCGAAAATACCGACC
>CAZJIT010000090.1:0-865 GCA_964546155.1 uncultured Candidatus Peribacteria bacterium | reverse complement strand
TGGTAACCCACTCCCAAACGAAATAATCCGGTTCACGAAAAAACTCATTGAAAATGCGAGCAACCCCGAGAAGAATCATTCCCCAGAAAAAAAGTCTGCCACTCTGCGGTCGGCGTCGGGCGTAAAAAAACAAAATCAGAAAAACGAAAAAATACAAAAATGAGCCGTAAAGCTGAGCGGGGTGACGAGTGAATAAATCCGCTCGTGGAAAAATCATCGCCCAAGGAAAATCGGCTACCCTGCCCCACAATTCGCAATTTATGAAGTTGCCGATGCGCCCCAAACTGAGCGCCAAAGCCGAGGGCAAAATCAGTAAATCGGCAATTTGGAAGTGGGTGAGGGCGTACCTCGGAGCTAGAAAATAAGCACTGATTATGACCCCGATCAGTCCGCCATGGAAGCTCATTCCTCCGTGCCAAAAACGCAAAATCTCGAAAGAAAACAAGTGCCCAAAATCGTAAAAAATAAAATGCCCAAGACGTGCGCCCAGCACCATGCTGATAAAAATCCAAAAGATAAGATCGAAAAATTTTTCGTGGGAAATGTTGATTTTGCGAAGACTGATTTGCCAAATGCCAAAGCCAAAAATCGCCCCGAAACTGATGAGGTACATCAGCCCGTACCAACGTAAACTCAGCCCAAAAATATTGAAAATCTCGGGATCAAAGTGGCAGATAAAATTATTCATTCTCGGCTAAATTAGTCTTTAAAAAATCGGTGTAACCTCGCACAAAATCCGCCGCATTCACTGGTTTTTTGCCGGGCATTTGAAGTTTATGAAGAATCAGACTCCCCTCCTTCGTACCCACGAAAAGCTCATCGTTAAGCCATTTCACCTCACCGACTCGGAGCTGAAAATCACTCA
>CAZJIT010000089.1:0-3062 GCA_964546155.1 uncultured Candidatus Peribacteria bacterium | reverse complement strand
TCCTTTCTGTCCAAAATAATGTAAAAGATCAGTCTTATTTTATAAACTATTTATCTGATTTTGTCAATACTTTCACTGCATTCACCTAAAAAATACCTGTCCAAAAAATTAAAATCAACCTAAACTGGAAACATGAAAATCCAAGGTCTGCAAAAATTTTCGACCCTCGACTACCCCGATCACCTCTGCTGCGTGATTTTCACCGGTGGCTGCAATTTTCGCTGTCCGTACTGCCACAATCCCGAAATGATCACCCCCGACCTCGACACCCCCCTGCTCGACCTCGACGAGATTTTGGAATTTCTGAAAAACCGCCAAGGCAAACTAGAAGCCGTCTGCATCACCGGCGGAGAACCGAGCATTCACGCTGACCTCCCCGACCTAATCAAATCAATCCGTGAGCTCGGATTCAAAGTCAAACTCGACACCAACGGCACCAACCCCGACATGCTCGCCAAACTCTACGCCGAAAATTTGCTCGATTACGTCGCCATGGACATGAAATACCCCGTCGCACGTTACACCGAGCTGACCACCTACCCCGACACCGACCGAATCCAAAAATCCATAAAAATTATCATGGACTCCGGCGTGGACTATGAATTTCGTTCGACAATCATGCCCCGACTCCACACCGCCGAGGAAATTCACGCCATGGGCAAGGACGTCCAAGGCGCAAAATAATGGCACCTCCAAAATTTCCGTCCCGGCAAAACTCTCAACCCCGACTTCACCCAAGAACGTGCCTTCACGAAGGACGAACTCCGAACCCTCCAGCAGGTCGCACTCGAGTACGCCACACGTTGCGATATCAGGGATTGGAGAGAATAATTCGAGGATTTCATCGTCCGACTTTCTTGCGTTTGTCTGAGAGAGTTTTTTGACAAAAACAAAAATATATTGACTTGTAACAAAAACCGTGCTAAATTCCCAAAACTGAATTGATGTTTGAAAATTTATTTTTTGGAAAAGGAGAGCATAAATGAGTGCGAATAATGAAAAGCCTTTATCCAAAAAGGCGCAACAAATCAAAAGAGAGTGGGAAATATTCCAATTTCAAAGGTTTTGCGAAAAGAAAGGGTACAAAAATATCCACAAAGGACACCTGATCGAAGCCATGCACGAGGAAGAACTCTGCAAAATGAATTATGCGGAAAACATACACACATGTGACATAAAGCAATTTAGGGCTGCAAAGTGGAGTTATTTGAATCTCTGCCTACAAACAGAATGTCGAGTGAATAAATTTAGGCAAATCTGCGAAGAAAAAGGCTACGAGCTCGAAACAATCCAGCTCATCGAGGCGAGCGACGAAAACGAATTGGAAAA
Source organism: uncultured Candidatus Peribacteria bacterium (assembly GCA_964546155.1). Lineage (GTDB taxonomy): Bacteria > Patescibacteriota > Gracilibacteria > CAZJIT01 > CAZJIT01 > CAZJIT01. The sequence continues at coordinate 1,733 of CAZJIT010000089.1, read as the reverse complement.
AATGCTGACAAACGAAGACGTCAGCAAGAAAGAATTGGAAAAAATGCAAAACGCCACTCCGCAAGAAGTCTGGGAAGCACTCCAAAAAGAATTGGGGATTGAAGAAATCCCAAAAAGAGGCAACAAAGAGCCTCCGGAAACCTAAAAAAACCTCTCAATCAGTAAGCTCCGGTACGCAAGTACTGGGGCTTTTTTCGTTTGTGGGATTCCCCTAGCGCATTTTCCTCTGCAAAATCGCCATGAAACTACCCAACATCAGATAGCCATTCACCGCCTCAACCCCGATCAATAATTTTTGCGTCAAAGTAATCGGCACAATGTCCCCGTAACCCAAAGTCGTGAAAGTTACCGCCGAAAAATAAAAGTAATCCCAAACTCCCCCGTACTGCATCAGAGCGCCGTTTGTTTCTGCAAAATCCAAAATAGAATAAGCTCCACCGTACAAAAAAACGAATAAAACCGAAACCAACCCCCAACGCCACAAACTATCCCCGTAATTACACGAAATCTGCAAAAATTTGTAGAAAATAAACTCCAGATACCGCCTCTCGAAAAGAAAACGACACTGACGATAGTACATTTTCTCAGCGTAGGACGACTGCACCGAATCAAACCAGTCTTTCTTGCGATAAATCAGCTCCAGAGCGAAAAAATAACGCTCGACCAGCTTCAAAAAAGCGTGATACTGCAACCGAGTCAGATTGTCAGAGCGATCCTGAGCGATCTTCTCCCGATAAACCGCCAACTGCTGACGAAAACACGCCCGCATTTTCTCGTCCAGCCCCCGCACCTTTTCCCCCTCAAAAAGCCGAGAAATCTTGATGCTGATGCGCAAAAGATAGTAATAAGTCGTTCCCCGAGCCTCATGCGCCTCCTCCGGCAAATCCTTCAATCGCTCCCAAAAAAACCTCTCCGCCTTGAGAAAATCGCTATCCTCCTCCCGCTCCTCGATCAGCTCAATCGCCTCCCCCATCGACAAAACTTCCCCATCTTCACGGGAAATATCTTCCACCGAAACTGTTTTTGGCTCATTGGCGAGGACAGACATTTTTATTTTTGTATTAATTTTTCATACAATTTTACCAAATTTTCGCTAAAAATACAAGTAAAAAGCCCACCTGCGATCTGCAAGTGAGCTTTTTGGGAAATCGAAAATTATTCAGGCCACCTGATCACCGCCTTTAAGCGCAAAATAAAACACAACCGCAATCACGCCCACCACTGCCACCGCTCCGCAAGCTATCCAGTAAATCACAGCACCTCCTTTTAGTCCAAATCCGCAACAAAACAGAAAATAATAAGTGGCAAAAACAAAATAAAAGTAACCACAAACTCCACCCTCTCCGGAATTAAATCCAAAACAATATTAAAAAAATCATCGTAAAAATAGGACACTAGATTAAACAAAACATAAACCAGTAAAAATTCGAACATAAAATCTCCTCCAAAAAATTTATAAATTTCCCAAAAAATCAAAGATCTAGGCTACCGTCTGCCAATAAATCGCAAATGAACCTGCGATCACAAACAAAGCCAATAACGCAACGTAAAACATTTTTTTACTTTTTTCAAGGTCAAGTTTGCGCCTGACCTCTGAGATTTCCCCCGTCAAACGGTAATTCACCACCGCCCCCTCGGCCACCTCCTGATTCAGTTTTTCCGCTTTCTGAGAGAGTTTCTCGACTTTTTCCTGCGCCTCACGATACTCGAGCAACGGCACCGAAGTCTTGATC
>CAZJIT010000088.1:0-3074 GCA_964546155.1 uncultured Candidatus Peribacteria bacterium | reverse complement strand
ATTCAAAGTATATATAAGTATAAGATGAGTTGCAAAATTTCTTCTTTCGGAAAAATATTTTTTGGATTATAGTTGGAAAGTAGTATTTTTTAATCTCAGAATGCGCAGAAAAGGAGATATATTATTGATGGGAGCAATTATTATTTTGGCTGTGGTTGGCCTGATAATGATTTCTTCTGTTTCTGTTTTTGAGAGCAATAATCTTACTTTTGAGATTGAAGGAAAAAATATTTTGAGAGAGCATTATGCGAATGGCGAAAGTGATTTCGAAAGTGAGGCGCAAATAAATAAACTTAGTCTGAGTGCAGTAAAAGCCAATCTAACCCCTCAGGAGCAGAAAAAAGTGAATGGCCTGGCGAGAAATGATTTTTATTTTTGGAGGCATTTGGAACATCTTGTCGTGGGATTGTTGGTATTTTTCTTGATGGCGAAAATCCCCTACTACACTTGGCGCAGATTCGCTTTCCCGATTTTTGTGGTGGCGATTGTATTATTGATGCTGGTACTAACGCACATCGGTGCGGATTATGGTACGGCTAGAAGTTGGATTAATTTGCCGGGCTTGCCGAGTATTCAGCCGTCTGAGTTTGCGAAGTTGGCTCTGATTTTGTATTTGTCGAGCTGGCTGGACCAGCGTGAGGACGAGGTGGCGACTTTTAATTACGGTTTTTTGCCCTTCTTGGGAGTGATGGGTCTGGTTTCACTTTTGATTGTTTTACAACCTGATCTTGGGTCGTTGCTTGTTATGTTTTTGATTTCAACCAGTATTTATTATGTTGCCGGAGCGAATACTGCACACTTGGCAATGGGTGCGTTGGTGGGAGGCGGACTGGCTTTGCCGGCGATGATGAGTATGGATTATGTGCAAAAACGCTTCATGGCTTTTTGGGATCCGGCGAGTGACACTTTGGGAATTGGTTATCAGATTTTGAATTCGCTTGTAGCTGTGGGATCGGGCGGATTTTTGGGGGCGGGATTTGGTAAAAGTGTGCAGAAGTTTGGCTATTTGCCAGAGGTGCAATCGGACAGTATCTTTCCGGCGATTTGCGAGGAGGCAGGTTTTCTCAAAATGCTGATTTTCTTGGGATTGTTTGTGGTGATTGCGTGGCGAGGATATCTCGTAGCGGAAAATACCACGGATCGTTTCGGGAAATTGCTGGCAGTGGGAATTACCAGCTGGATTATTTTTCAGGCAACTATAAACATTGCTGTGAACTTGGCGCTCATTCCAAATACCGGAATTACTTTGCCGTTTATTAGTTACGGTGGCAGTTCTTTGATTATGACGTTGGCAGCAGGGGGAATTTTGGTTAATATTTCTAAAGGTAGTAATAATAAAAGTAGTTATGAAAGTTTTGGTAACCGGCGGAGGGTCGGGAGGTCACGTATCTCCCGCATTAGCAGTAGCCGAATCTCTCTCTAGCGAGGGAAATGAAGCTTTTTATGTTGGCTCGTACGACGGACCTGAGGCCAGACTGGCTCGGGATAATAATCTGAAATATTATGCGATTTCGACGGGTAAATTGCGTCGTTATTTTTCGTGGGAAAATTTTATTGATCCGTTTCGGATTATTTGGGGTGTGATCCAAAGTATGAAAATTATTTGGAAGGAAAAACCTGATGTGATTTTTTGTGCAGGAGGATATGTGGCTTTACCGGTTGGGATTGCCGGTTGGCTGATGGGCAAGAAATTAGTCCTGAATGAGGCCGATTCGCATTTTGGATTGACGACGAGGGTACTGAGCAAATTCGCAAAAAAAATCTGTTTGGCATTTCCTGATGATCGAAATACTTTTCCTGACGGAAAGGCGCTACTGACCGGTTTACCATTACGCAAAAAAATACTGAATGGGGATAAAAAACGTGCCCTCGAAAAAACCGGATTAAGTGACGAAAAACCTATTTTACTGGTACTGGGAGGAAGTCAGGGGGCGATTTTTATTAATGAAATGATAGAAGAAATTTTGCCTGAGATTACGGAATTTTGCGATGTGATACATCAAACCGGTAAGGGCAAAAAAACTATCAAAAATAGTGAGCATTATTTTGGTTGTGAGTTTGTGAATCAAGAGGACATGGCGGATTATTATGCAGTGGCTCATGGTAGTATTTGTCGTGGTGGAGCGAATACCTTGTTTGAATTAGCTGGAAACGGCGTACCGTGCTTGATTATTCCCTTGCCGACTTCGGCCGGAGATCATCAGACCAAAAACGGAAATTATTTCGTGCAGTCCGGTGGTGCCCTTATGGTGCAACAAAATAATATCAACCCCGATAGGCTGATTAGTCATTTGAGATATTATTTCGCAAATGAAAAAATGTATGAAGATGCTCACGAAACCATGAGTAAAGCCATGAAAAAAGTAGCGAAAAATGGTACGGAAAATGTAGTAAATGTAATCAAGGCATGTCATGAAAATCGGGATTAATGGCTATTTTCTCGGGAGAATAAATACGGGCATTGAGGTGATGCTCACGGCGTATTTGCAGGAATGGGGAGAGAGTCACGAACATGAGTTTGTGATTTTTTGCACTGAAAAACCTGCGCAAAATCTGCCGGAAAATATGAAAATCGTGATTGTGCCGGAAAGAAAATTGCCAAGCAGTCTGGCAAAATACGTTTGGGAGAAAAATGATTTGCCTCGAGCCGTGAGGACTGAGAGGTGCGATGTTTTTTGGAGTCCGTATCCAAGCGTGAGCAAGGTAAATGCAAAACATGTGATGACTGTGCACGACATCATTCCGTGGGTGGATCGGAGATATGCCCGCCTGAGAACGAAATTTTATTATGCGATGGTTGCGAGAAATCTACCCAAAATAGATTTGCTGCATTTTGTTTCGGAAAGTGCAAAGAATGAATTTGTGGAGAGATTTCCGAAAGTGAAAACTGGAAAAATCGTAGTGCACAACGCCGTCAAGGTAAAAAACGAAGAGTGTGATTTTGGCTTAAATAAACCGTATTTGATTTATTTGGGGGGATACGACCCTCGCAAAAATGTAAAATTGCTCGTGGAAACTTGGGCGAAATGTGCAGGTAAAATCGGAGTGGATTTGGTTTTGGCAGGACAGCCTCC
>CAZJIT010000087.1:0-3079 GCA_964546155.1 uncultured Candidatus Peribacteria bacterium | reverse complement strand
AGACCGGCCATCTCACCCAGCGTAAAAACCCCCGAAAACCCCATTTCGTTATCTCGACCCCATTTTAGGATTTCCTTGGTTCTGTGAGTAGATGCGCTAATGATTGAAATATTTCCAGCCTGTGGTAACTCAAAAATACTTGGATTAAATTCCGCATGTGTATTCAAAAAACCACCACTTCTTGGTCCCAAAATATGCATTCCATACCTTGTTCCGATAGCTGTGATTTTTTCCTTGAGTTTTTTAGAAATGGAGCGGCTGCTCTTTGTTGTTCCGAGGATAATTACCGATTTTATTTCTTGTTCTCCGCATTCTCTGAGGGTGTTGAGTAGTTGAGATGCCGGTAATTTTAAAATGGCCAAATCAATTTCCTCAATCACTTGCCCCACGCTTGTGTGTGTATTTTTTTGCTTCGATCCGATTTTTACTCTTATCACCTTGCCTTGAAAATTTTTTTGGATATTTCTAGCGACTTTGTTCAGCTCCTGAGTTTTGTCATCAGCAGGCGAACAAAGCAGGATATTCCGAGGGTGAAAAAAATTGTCATACATGTGCACATGATTCTACCCCAAAAATCAAAATAAAAAAACATTTTATTTTTTGGAATATTTGGTAAAATAAAGGCAATTATTATCTAAAAATCTATTATGGATTTTCGTAAATTAATGGCCGGAAGCACTTTGGTGTTTTTGCTAAGTGGCTGTCAGCTCTGGGATCAGATTACAGGCACAGTTGATCAAATTTCTAGCGACAAATCAGACAAAGAAATTGTTATGGACGCTTTCACAAAAATGCAAAACGATGTGAAGCAAGTGCACTCTGATCTTGATTTAAATTTTGAAATTGCTAGTTTGGATCCTCAGGGGGCGGTGAAGTTTTCGCTCAAAAGCTCTGAAGATCAAGATTCCCTAAAAGAAAAAGGTGAGGTTGTGCTTTCTTTCCTTGTGAATGGCGCAATCAAAGAAGAAATTGCTGGAAGTGGCGGTCCAGAATCAGGCAAAGCTGTACTGAGTTTTGTTCGTGAAAATTTAAATCTTTATTTTAATGTAAAGGAATTAAATTTGGAGCCAGAACAAATGAATAGTTTTGTTGAAATGTTTTTGCCAAACATTAAAACCGATTGGTATTATCTCGACATGACCAAGATGGAAGGCATGGAAAATATTAATTTGACAAGCATTCAAGAAATGAATTTTGCAGATGCTATTACAATGTCCATTGTAAACTCTGCCGAAGAAGCTGGTACTCCAATAACTAAGGAGGCTGCCGGTAAAATCACAGACAAGCTTTTGTCTGGCGAGTATTTTGAGGTAATAAGCACTACAAGCGCAGACGATGGAATGGTTTATACCGTAAAAATTGATTACGAGGGACTCAAAAAAACTATTCAGGAAATCGGTGAAATTATTTCTGAAGAAACCGGTGAGGAGGTTCCAAGTTCTGAAGAATTAGACGAAATGATCGCTTATCTTTCAGATAAAACATCTGACCTTGAGTTTGACATCACAATCAACAACCAAGGTTATCTAGTTGCCATTTCTTCAAATTTTGAATATAAATTTGAGGAGGAGGAAACTTTGGATAGCATAAAAATTGATCTGGAAATGGAATTTTCAAACTTTAATCAGGACTTTGAAATTTCCGTACCGGAGAATTTCCAAGATCTCACACCGATGATGGAAATGGTTGAAAGTGAAACATATGGTTCCGAATATGATTTTGATGCTGAGATGGGATTTGAAGATTTTTATCCTTGCGATTATTACGAATGCACAGAGGAAACCGAAGATAAAGTTGTTGATTCGGACGGTTACGTTTGGATCAAGAAAGACGGAGTTTGGGAGGTTTCAGTGGAATAAATAAAACAAAAAAAAGACCCGTCCAATGAGGCGGGTTTTTTTATTTATCTAAAGGAATAAACACGCATCTCCAAAACTGAAAAATCGATATTTTTTATCGATAGCTTCCTGATAAATCTCTAAATTTTTATCTCTACCCAAAAATGCGGAGGTGAGCATGATCAGGCTAGATTTCGGTAAATGAAAATTTGTCACAAGTCCATCAATGCATTTGAATTTGTTTCCCGGATAAATAAAAATTTTTGTTTCGCCATTCTGAGCTTTCAATAAGCCATTTTCCTCAGCGCTACTTTCCAAAACACGAACGCTCGTAGTACCCACGGCAATCACCCTTCGCCCCTCATTTTTTGCCCGATTTATTTTATCTACCGTATCATTACCGATTTCAAAATATTCGGAATGAATATCGTGATCCGTAATCAATTCGCTTTTCACAGGCGCAAAAGTTCCCCAGCCAACGTGCAAAATCACACGCACCACTTCCACCCCTTTTCCCTCCAGTCTGCGAAAAATCTCAGGAGTAAAATGCAAACCGGCCGTCGGAGCTGCCACGGAACCTTTTTTCTCAGCGTAAACAGTTTGGTATTGTTCCCGATCTGCCTGTGAATTTTTTATGTAAGGTGGCAGGGGGGTTTCTCCTATTTTCTCGATTTCTTGCATCAGTTCATTTCCCGCCAATGAAAATTTTATAATTCTCATGCCACCACTCAGCTCCTCACTTACTTCGCCCTTTAGATTTTCAGAAAAACTTAATTCAATTCCCTTTTTCAACCTGCGAGCTGGTTTGGCCAGTACTTCCCAGTTATTTTCGTCTATTTTTTTTATCAAAAAAATCTCATTTTTTGCATCAGACTGCATTTTTTCCTGATGATTTTGCGGTTCACGTCCGAGGTCTATTTTTGCGTTCAATCTCGCCGGAATTACTTTTGATTCATTCACCACGAGCACATCACCCGCTTGCAACAAATCTGGCAGATCAGTGAATTTTTTGTGTTCGATTTTGTCTTTTTCACGGTTGTAAAAAAGCAATTTCGATTCATCACGTTTTTTCATCGGGTTTTGAGCGATGAGTTCTGCCGGTAATTTATAATCAAAATCAGATGTTTTTAGCATTGAAAAATTACTTAAAATAAGGTAAAATGTAATGAAAAACAAAAGTATATTAACAAAAAATAAATGAATCCAGAAGAGCAAAATACACCCCAAGCGCAAAACAAACC
>CAZJIT010000086.1:0-3111 GCA_964546155.1 uncultured Candidatus Peribacteria bacterium | reverse complement strand
CAGACACAGCGCAATTTTCGGGCAATTATTTTGCGCCAAAAACCGATCACACCAACCCGTCCCGTGACCCAGCCGCTGATTTTTCCGATCAAAAAGCAGCCCCGGCAAAATAATCAAATCCAGTTTTTCCGGCGCAGCACCGCATTTTTTTGGCAAGGGAAAGGGAAAATTCGCCATTTTGTATTTTGGTTCGAGCAATTCCAGAATCTCCTCGCCGTCCCACACAAAAATATTTTTCTCCCCAAAAAACTGCTCGATCAACGGCAAAGTGTCCGGCTCGGTCGGGCTCGGCAGGTAAATAAAAATATTCTGCGCCTCTCGAAAATGTTTATTTTCAGCCAATTTTTGCGTGATATGAAAACCGCTCTCCGCCCATTTTTCCGGCGAGATTTTTTTCAGCATTTTGCGAGCCTGCGCCCGCAGTCGGTTTTTTTCTGCATTCATCAAATAAAAATTTTACGGATATCGTTCGGTTTTATTTCCTGCGTCACGCTCCTGAGTCTGACCTTGCCTTTTTGCAGTTCCAGAGCCATTTTTCGCCCTGTGATTTCCTCCACGACTTTCTCCAATTCCTGCTGATTTTCACTTTTTTTGAGTTGTTCCAGAGCGAAATCGCTCTCCACCGTGATCGAAATTTTATCCTCAAAAAACTCGCCCTCCGCCTGCCTGAGCGTGGTTTTGAGCAATGGATTTTTCACTTTTGCGATGACCTCCTGCCACGGATTTTTTTCAGTTTTTTTGGCTGGCAAATCAGCTTTTTCTTCTAATTTTTCAGTTTTTTTTTCGGGGAATCAGCGGACTGAGCGAGCTTGGCGCAGGCGACCTCGAGAGGCAGCTGCGGAATAAAACTTTGCTTGAGCTGAAGACCAGCCACCGTAAACACGTCAATCACCTCGACACAACACCCAAAATCCAGATTTTTGCGAATGTTGTTGAGCATTTTTTGGCGAGTGATATCCAAAAAATCCTTCGTAAATTGCGAAAGCTCCACGCCTTTTTCGGTCACGTCATTGATCAGATCGATCGCCTCAGAAGTTTTTTTGTTTTCCAGATTTTCCAATAATTTTTCGAGAACGGGCAGGGAAGTCAGACCTAGATTTTTCTCCACGTGCTCGGTCGTGATCACACCCTCCGTCCCAAATTGCTCCAGCAAGCCAATCGCATCACGCATGCCACCGTTTGTCTGATGCGCAATCAACCGCAAAGCCTCCTTGTCAGCCTTGATTTTTTCACCCTGAGCGATGAACTCCAGCTGGGCGATCAGGTCAGTCATCGAGATACGACGAAAATCAAAACGCTGGCAACGTGAAATAATCGTCACCGGCAACTTGTGCGGTTCGGTCGTCGCAAGAATGAAATGCACGTGAGATGGCGGTTCCTCTAGAGTTTTGAGGAGGGCGTTGAAGGCGGATTTGCTGAGCATGTGCGCCTCGTCGATGATGTAGATTTTCTTTTGGGCGATGCTCGGAGCGAACTGTGCCTTGTCGATGAGGTCACGGACATTTTCGACACTGGTGTGACTCGCAGCGTCCAGCTCGATGACATCGGGGTGCTTGCCCTGCTCGATGCCGGTACAATTTTCGCATTTACCACACGGCTCTCCCTGCTGTGGATCAGCGCAGTTTATCGCTTTGGCAGTGATGCGTGCGCACGAGGTCTTACCCGTACCACGAGGACCACTAAAAAGATACGCATGACTGAATTGCCCTTTCTTGGCCGTGTTGAGCAAAGTCTGGACAATGACGTCCTGCCCCACGATTTCCGAAAATTTGCGTGGGCGATATTTGCGATAAAGTGCGATTTTTTCTGACATGGCATCAGTTTAGCGATATTTTCTGATGAAGTCCAGCCTTGACAAAATACAAAATAGTTCTTATAATTGCGCATCATTGATCATTTCAAAAATAGAGAGGAGATAAATTATGTGCGGTAATTTGGAAAAAATCATTGGCAGTTTGGTTTTTTACGAAAAAGAAAAAGGTGAAGTCAAATTGGCGAAAAGAGATTTGGTTGTCATAACCGAAACCTCCACAGGAATGATGCTGGCGATTTTGCGTGATAATCGCATGCTCGAAATTTCTCGGGAAGTGGGTGGTTTGAGGTACGAAACTCTTTGCCTGAGCGGTGATGATCTGGACACGGAGGACGGTGAGCCACTAAGTTTGTTGGCCACAATGATGGTGATTTCTGAGGCTATCGGTCTTGGCATAACCATCATAGAAAACACCAAAAACAAAGTTTCCTTTTATTTAGGCAAAATTATCTGAGTAAAAGGAAAGGGCATGGGCTAAACCCCCATGCTCTTTTTATTTTTCTCGACTTCATTCGGAAAATCCACCACAGCATTTTTGATTCTCTGCCAGCGAGTCGGCTCAATCCACAATCGCCACAACCACTCCAGCCCGAGAGTTTGCATGATTTTCGGTGCACGAGGTTTCACTCCCGCCAGAAAATCAAAAGTCCCCCCGATGCCGACAGCGCATTTCACACCGGCGAGAAACCTGAGATTGCGAGCGAGCCACATTTCCTGCTTGGGAGCGCCGTACGCCACGAGTAAAATATCCGTTCTTGCGTGAATTATTTTGGCTCGGATTTGTTTCTCCTCGGAATCAGCAGGGGAGCCGGCGTAGGTTCCGGCAATTTTTATTTTCGGGAATTGTTTTTCTAGTTCTGCGGCGGCTTTTTCGGCGATGCCCTCTCCCGCCCCGAGCAAGAAAATTCGCCAGTCGTTGCGTTCGGCTTGGCGGGCGATCGAGAGAGTCAGGTCGCTGCCGGCGATCCGCTCCGGAATAACTTGACGTATCGAGTTCGGCCAAATAAAACTCCAAATTAAACTGAGCCATTTGTTACTTTTTTTCGCCAAAAAACTGCTCGCCCAAAGAATCCCCGTGCCGTCCGCCACGCTCAGGTCAGCGCCGTTCAACACCTCCCGAAATTCTTTGTTTTTCTGCGCCAAAAGACACATTTCCGGATTTGGCGTCGTGATAAAAAAAGCACTTTTCTTGGCGATTTTCTCGGTCTTGCCCCAGAAATTAGTTTCAGATTTATTGTTGATGATTTTTGCTCGCTCACGAATTGCGCCGGTAATCAAACGCACGATTTGCTGATTCG
>CAZJIT010000085.1:0-3121 GCA_964546155.1 uncultured Candidatus Peribacteria bacterium | reverse complement strand
AGAAAATCTTCGGTTTGTAATCCCCAAACCCCTATGATGATTTTCAGCTTCTCACTATAAGCTAACCCAAAATATAAGTATTTTGCCTTAGCCTTTTCTTCCTCCGTCCAGCCCAACATAAATTCTGGAAATTTTTTAGTTTTGGCGTCGATTAGTTCGGGTATGTACTTCGGTACTTTATCTATGCACATACAGTTAAAGATAGCACGCTCGCCACATCTACTTTTATTTATCTCTTTCTTGAGAAGTTCTATGCTATTAAATTTTTCTGGCCACATGGCTTCGTCTTCGGTTCCGGATTTGATAAGAGGATACTTTAGAAACAATCCGCCAATTTCTTGTACATATTCGCAAACCTTATGCATCAAACAATCTTCTTGGCAGAATCTGCCATTAATGATAATTTTTGAGTGTGGTATTTTGCAGTCGATCATTTGCTCTATGCGAGCCAGTTCTTTAGCATAATTATCACCTTTCTTTTTCTCGACCCCATCAATAATAATTAAATCCGAGGAAATACCCAGTTCTATATCGCTGTCCTCAGCTTCTAGGTAAGTGATGTAAATTGAAGAGTGTAGATTTGGGAAAATGAAACGCCCATGATTAAAGTTATATTTTGGACAAAAATCTTCTTGGATATGCTGATTGTGATTTAGCTCGTTTTTGATTTTATGAGCTAAAACCGAAGCAGATTTTTTACTTGTGCAGATTATCATTACGCTTTTTGATCTATTGGAAAGAATGTGCCACAAGGGCAAGCTAAAACTTGAGATTATGGTTTTTCCGCATTTCGGAAAACCTACAATCGCAATTTTATCGTGTTTGTCATTGCTTATTTTTTCGATCATGTCCTTTTGGAATTCTCCGGTTGGATATTGAAGGTGGTGAGCCAAATAAACATGATGAAACCAAAATAAATTTTGTTGGATTAACTCCTTGCGGAAGCTGGGATTTTCAAATATTTCATTTAGAATTTTTTCCTCTTTTTGCATTTTGAGTTGGGTTAGATAAATTAATTGCTTGGCGAATCTTCGCCTGATCAATCTTTTCAAAAGACTGATCCGGTTCCGTATTTTTCTGGTATTTATTTTTACTAAAAGCAGGGTCGTGAACAGAAAGCCACATTTTGCTAGCACTCAAATTTCCGTTTTTGATAGCCTGTATGATGTTAATTTTGGCTTGACTACTAATGATATCCACGGATTCTCGGACTGCCTCGTCGGTTTGTTGAGCAAACTTGGAATCTTCCTTTTTCCATTTGTAAAATGTCTTAGGTGTTATATTCACCTTTTGACAAACTGCCGTCACAACATGAACTTGGCTCAAAAGTTTGATAATTTGAGCCTTTATTCTGGCTTGATCCGATTTTGTGAAGCCTGCTTTGCGTGTCATTATTTGTTTAGTTTTTCATACCTTAAGCGGATAAGATCACAGAACCTTGGGTCTTTTTCTACCAAATACGCCCGTCTACCCATCTGCTCACAACTGATCAAGAGAGATCCCGATCCTCCAAATAAATCCAAAACTTTATCCCCGATTTTTGTACAGCGTTTTAGCGGTCTTTCGTGTAGCTCTAGGGGTTTTTGAGTTGGGTGAAGATACTCGCTGGTAGGTAGCCGTTTCACCATCCAAAGGTCTAGATATTCGCTAATATCGTCGATGCATTGATTTCCATTCCCGATATTTTTATTGGCGATTTCTGTAAAATTCAGGTTGTTTTCTGAGAGATAGGGTTTACCTCGTGTTCCGTATGTGCAGGGCTCGTAACATTTGCTAAATGCCACCTGAGGAGTGGGGTTTTGGTTTGACTTTATCCAAAGGCAAACTCGTCTATTTTTTATGCCGAACTTACGATACATCGATTGCACAATCCCAATCATAGTTTGGTCGGAATAATAGAAAATATGAGCATTTTTTTGGAGATGGGGGAGAGCATTTTCCAAAGTTTTTTCTAGAAGATTAGTATATTCAGCCAAAGAATGATTATCTTTTACCTTGTCGCACGCATATTTTTGCTTTTTCCCAAGCCCTTTTTGGTAATCATAAGAAATATTGTAAGGCGGGTCGGTATAAATCATGTCTATTTTTTCATCACCTATTAGCTTCTTAATAACCTCAGGGTCGGTGCTATCACCGCAAATAAGACGATGATCGCCTAGTTTAATAAGATCACCGGGTTTAGTTTTGGGGTTTTTGATTTTCTTGAGTTCCTTCTCAACATCAAATCCGTCCTCCTTTACTTCCAACTCTGTGTCAAAAATTTTATCTAACTCGAATTCTTCGAAACCCACATTGCGGAGAAGATTGGAATCAAAGTCTTTTAGTAGGTCGAAATCCCAAGCTCCCACATTTTTATTAAGACGAATGTTTAATTCCTTTTCTTTTTCTAAATCTGGAATATTTAAATACAAAACTGGCACAGTTTTATATTTCAGGTCTTTGGCGACCTTTAGCCTAAAATGCCCGCCGATTACAACATTCTTACGCCCAGGTGCAGAGTTAGCCAATATGGGATCCACCAATCCAAAAGTCCTCACAGAATCTGTCAGCTCTTGGATTGTTTTTTTACTCCAGCTTCTTGGATTGTACTCGCTGGGCTTTAGTTCATTGATCGCTACTTCCACGATCTGATTTTGGTGTAATTTCATGTGAAAAAATTAAATGATAAAATTACACCCTCATTTTATTTATCAAAAAGAAACCGGGGCTTGAGTGCCACGGTCTATCTATTTACTTTTATTTAATTTTGTTTTTTAGATAACTTTTCTTCTTTGCGTTTTTCCCTTTTGTTAGCGTTTCTATGCTTGCTTACACATTCCTTTTTCCCACAGGTGGTTTGTGCAATTTTGCAAGGACGGAAGCTAACTTTGCAAATTTTGCATATTCTATCTTCTCCTATTCCCAGCAATACGCTTTTGATTTCGACCCTTTTGCCTGTCAGTACTAGCCAAGCATTATTCAGCTCATAAATCATAGCATGAATATATTCTTTATGATAGAGATCGTAATTATTCATTTCCTTTATTTGCTCTGCTGTCCTTTTTGAAACAGCCGCTTTTCTGTAGGTTTGGCTTTGCTTTGCCAAAAAACATCTCCAATCGTTCAGATCTTCTTTTGTGAT
>CAZJIT010000084.1:0-3157 GCA_964546155.1 uncultured Candidatus Peribacteria bacterium | reverse complement strand
GTGGTAAAGCCACTGTAATCACAAATGTGGAAGGTAATCGCACTACTCCATCTGTTGTGGCTATGAAGAATGGTGAACGTCTAGTCGGTGCAACTGCCAAACGCCAAGCTGTCACCAATCCAAAAGATACGATTTTTTCGTCTAAGAGATTTATTGGACGCCAGTATTCTGAGGTGAAGAATGAGGCGACAGAATTTCCGTTTGAGGTTGTTGAGGGTAAGAAGGGTGAAGCGGAAATTATGCTTGATGGGAAACAACATCGTCCGGCCGAAATCTCTGCAATGGTCTTGGGTAAAATCAAAGCGGATGCGGAGAAATATCTCGGGCAAGATGTGACTGAGGCGGTGATTACTGTGCCGGCTTATTTCAATGATTCACAACGCCAAGCGACCAAAGATGCCGGGAAGATTGCCGGACTTGATGTTCAGCGTATTATCAATGAGCCGACTGCAGCCGCTTTGGCTTATGGTATTGATAAGAGCAAGGGCGGTTATGTGGCTGTATTTGATTTGGGTGGAGGTACATTTGATATTTCCATTCTGGAGATTGATCAGAGTGAGGGGACGTTTGAGGTGAAGGCAACCAATGGTGATACGCATCTTGGTGGTGATGATTTTGATAATCAGATTACGCAATATCTCATCGCGGAATTCCAAAAAGACAGTGGAATTGATCTCAGCAAGGATCCGATGGCTTTGCAAAGATTGAAAGAAGCCGCTGAAAAGGCCAAGCACGAGCTCAGTACCCAAAGTGAAACGAGCATTGATTTGCCGTTTATCACTGTGAAGGACGGAACTCCTGCGCATCTAAATGTAAAACTTAGTCGTGCGAAACTCGAGGAATTGGCGCATGATTTGCTCCAGAGATTGGTTGAGCCTTGTAAAAAAGCGCTCGCGGATAGTGGCGTGGAGAAGTCGCAAATCAATGATGTAATCCTCGTAGGTGGTATGACTCGTATGCCGGCTGTACAGAAAATTGCGGAAGATATTTTCGGGAAGAAACCTAGTGCAAGTGTAAATCCGGACGAGGCAGTGGCTCTCGGTGCGGCGATTCAGGCTGGAGTTTTGCAGGGTGATGTCAAAGACATTCTCTTGCTAGATGTCACTCCCCTCACTCTTGGAATTGAAACAATGGGTGGTGTGCTTACTCCAATGATTAAGCGTAACACGACTATCCCGACCAAAAATGCGCAAGTCTTCTCAACTGCGGCGGATAACCAACCAAGTGTTGATGTGAAGGTTTATCAGGGTGAGCGTCCGATGGCGGCTGATAATAAATTCCTAGGGAATTTCCAACTCGACGGAATTCCACCGGCTCCACGTGGCGTACCACAGATTGAGGTGACATTTGATATTGATGCGAATGGTATTCTCCACGTAACTGCGCATGATAAAGGTACCGGCAAGAAGCAGAATATTACAATCCAGGGAAGTAGCGGTCTGAGCGATGAGGAAATAGAGAAGATGAAGAACGAGGCCGAAGCTCATGCCGAGGAGGATAAGAAAAAGAAGGAAGGCATTGAGAAGAAAAATATGGCTGACAGTCTTGTCTTCCAAACGGAAAAGACTCTCAAGGAACATGGTGATAAGCTCGATGAAGCTGAGAAAAAGGAAATCGAGGATAAGGTAAAAGAAGTGAAAGATGAGTTGGCGAAGGAGGAAATCAACTATGAGGTATTGGACAAGAAATGCGAAGAACTTTCTACCGCAACTCAAAAAATCGGAGAAAAAATCTACAAGGCGCAACAAGCCGAGCAACCTCAGGGTGAACAAGCTGACGCACCGAAAGATGGTGCCGTCGATGCCGAGGAGGTGAAAGACGAAGGAGAAAAAACAGAGTAAAACTCAATCAAGCCCGCGAAGTAATCTGCGGGTTTTTTAGTGCTCGGGTTTTGGGGCGCCCGACACTTTTTTAATTTTTTGAATTTGGGGGTCGGGCGCCCCAAGTATTCAAATTCAGCGTTTCAGCCGAAAACTCTGGCGATGAATTTTGCATTCACCATGCACCTCCAGCGCAAAATAATGCCGTTCGGTCGGATACCCAAAATGCTCGTCAAAACCGTACTCAGGATATTTTTGCGCAAGTTTTTTCATCAGATCGTCCCGATGTGTCTTGGCAAGAATGCTCGCACAGGCAATGCACTCTTCGCGGGCATCGCCCTTGGGTAGAGAGATTTGCGGAATCTCGTGCAAATTCAAAGTGACCGCATCACCCAAAATAAAATCGGGCTGAATACTCAACTTCTGAACTGCTCGTCGCATCGCCAATTTGCTTGCATTGAGGATATTTAATTTATCAATCTCCTTGGGGGTACACTGAGCAATCGCCCAGATCGTCTTGGCTTTGATTTCCTCAGCTAATTTATTTCTCTGGGCTTCTGTCAGCTTCTTGGAATCATCTGCGCCTTTTATTTCTATTCCCTGTGGAATAATCACTGCTCCGGCAACCACTGGACCTGCTAAAGGACCTCTACCTGCTTCGTCTATTCCGCAGATATTTTTGAATCCGAGTTTTTGTAATTTAGTTTGCCAGTTCATGGCTTTAATATAACAAAATACTTGAAAAAGAGCGAGGAATTTGATATAATGGTATGAAACAAAAATAAACACAAATATGAAACTAACCAAAAATGAAGAACAAGTGTTGGTGTTGCTAGACAAAGAAGAGCGCCGTGGGGCAGTCGGCTACATCAATCTCGCCAAAAAACTTTCTCCGCAAATGGAGCTAGATGAAATGCACAAAACAGTGCTTTCGCTCGAAGAAAAAGGGCTGGTACGCTACATGCGAACTCAAGACCGCAACCTCGTCCTTGCTCAAATCACAAACGAAGGCTCAGTGATCGCCAAAAAAGAAATCAAGCGTGACGGATTGTTTGAGCGCTTTAGCGGTCTGATAAAAAGCATGCAGAAACGCAACATCGTCGCCGTTTTTGCGATTGCTTTGGTGGTGGTTATGGTTGGTGGAAACTATATGCGTGGTAACAACGACGCAGGATTCCAAGCAAATTTATTCGCAACGGAAAGCTCTGCACCCGAGGAAATTATCATGAATTATCAAAATCTGGCTCAAGAAAATCCGCAAATCACATTTGTGGGTCAGCTCGGGGAAAATTATTTTTATCAAGTGGATACTAATCAGGCACATTATTTGTTCACCT
>CAZJIT010000083.1:0-3167 GCA_964546155.1 uncultured Candidatus Peribacteria bacterium | reverse complement strand
GTTGATTTCACCACCATCGAGGCGGTAATTAGCAGTGATTGCGCCTGCGCCGAGTGAAACATTTTCACCCCAAACACTGTCACCCGAGTAGTTAATGTGTGTCTGACAATTTTCCTGCCAAAGACTGCGTGCGACCTCGGTATTGTAACCCACCACACCACCTGCCTCAATATCGCTTTCACGGACGAGAGCGTTATTTCCCACGATTGCATTTTTACCGAGATACGCCGGCCCACACACCGTCGCATGCTCAAAAATTCGCACACCCTCCTCAATCACCACATTTTCACCTTTTATCACCGCACTCTCGGCAATCTGCGCTGAAGGGTGAATGGAGGTTTGGTTTTTCCTGAGAAAATATTGATTAAGTTTAAGTGCGTGCCACGGGTATTTGAGCGCTTGCCAATAACCTTCGTATTCCGTCACAGCGTAATTTTTTTCTTGAGCGAGAGTGGTGAGTGCCACCTCATAAATATCATCTTGACTGCTTTGCGCCTTTTGTAATTCGGCGTGGAGAGCCTCACTGTCCCGATGATAATGAAAAACTAAATTAATCAAATCTGACGGCTCATTGCCCTCTCCCGGTTTTTCTACAATTTCTTTCATACAGCCGTTTTCCAGCTTGAGGTAGCCCCCCGGAAAATATTGTTTTACTTTTTGTGCGAGAATCACCCCGTCGTTTTCCGGATTTTGGGATTTGGTCAAAATATCATTTAGTCCGCTTGGTTCGATTACGTCGTTGCTGCTTACGATGAGAATTTCACGTCCCTGCCAGTGCTCAGCCGTGTCGAGCAGCGCTCCTGCCATTCCCGCCTCGAGATTTTTCTGTTCACCAAAAATCAGCCTCACACCGTCAATTTTAATTGCTTGGAGGAGGGGGAGGTTGTTCGCTTGACCAATCACCAAAACCTCATTCAGTCCTTCATTTTTGAGAAGTTCGACTTGATGCTCAAAAAGTGTTTTACCGCAAAATTTCAGGAGGGGTTTTTCTCCGAGTGGCCAAAACCGTGTGGATCGTCCGCCGACAAGTAAAATTGCTAATGGTTGCATGTCTTGATTATGCCAAATCTGAAAATAAAAAGAAAGCTCTTGACTAAAAAATAATATATGTTATAATTATATCGACATCAAGAAGTTAGACCAACTTCACGACGTCAGGGTTCAGGCGGAAGAGGAGGGATTCTTGTTACTCTCACGGGTGATAAAAATCCCTTCTCCCGGCTCGAAAGAGTCCTACCGCTTTCTGAGAATTATCTCAGACCCACCCCAAAAGAGCTCAGTCTAGGTTTCGTTTATTTTCCTAAGCTGAGCTCCTTTTCTTTTACACAAAAAAAAGACCCGAGGAAGCTCGAGTCTTTGGTTTTTAGTCCACTTTGTGCACCTGAAGCGCAGAACTCACACGTTCCTTGCCGATCAACAAGTCCGACACAACCACAAGATTGTGACCCTTTTTGATATCTTTACTTTTCTTTAGATTTTTAATGGCAGCACCAACCATTATTTCCGGATTGTTTGCGAATTTCATGGTTTTGGCGTAAACACCCCACGAGAGAGCGAGGCGACGTGCGCAGGCATTATCTTCCGTAAATGCAAACACGGGCACGGTAGGGCGACACTTGGACATGAGAGAGGCCATATTTCCCGTCTTGGTAAACACCACAATCGCATCGGCATCGAGATTCTTGGCAGCCTGAGCGGCATGACGAGTCATTTCCCAGTTAAGATCATTTTTACTTTCCACTTCGAGAAGTTTGTTGTTTTGCTCCTCCTCCACACGACGAGAAATGCGATCCATCACTTCCACACAGCGCTCTGGAAAACGCCCCACAGAAGTTTCGCCAGAAAGCATAATCGCCCCAGTGCGTTGCCACACCGCATTTGAAATATCAGTCACCTCAGCACGAGTCGGGAGCGGATTTTGGATCATGCTTTCGAGCATGTTTGTCGCTACGATCACCATTTTCCCTTGCTCGATACATTTTTTGATCAGTTTTTTCTGGATAATCGGCATCTCAGGATACGGTACCTCGAGAGCGAGATCACCACGAGCCACCATAATCGCATCAGTTTCCTCCACGATTTCGTCCATATTTTTTACCGCCTCCGCCGTTTCAAATTTCACAATTATTTTGGTAGCGGTATCTTTGTGCTTTTTCTTGAGGTAGTTTTTGAGAGTGCGCACATCTTCCGCAGATTTCACAAAACTAAACGCAATATAATCAAAACCAATCTTGTTTTTGTAAGCCCAGTCGATATCGGCGTAGTCTTTTTTAGTCAAAGCTGAGAGCGAAAAAGTCTTGTTTTCACCGATGATGCCTTTTTTAGATTTGAGTAATCCGCCGTAAATCACTTTCGCTTCAAAACCATTTTGCACTTTTTTCACCACCTCGACCTTGAGATCCCCGTCACCAAAAAGCAAACAATCACCCTTTTCAATTTCTTTGATTACCTCCTTCACCGGAATCGGAATGTTTTTCCCATCAAATTTATCTCCGCCCACGAAAGTGTATTTTTTGCCTTCCACAAGCTCGACGCCCTCGCCAAGATCACCGACACGGATTTTTGGTCCTTGCAAATCCTGAAAAATAGCAATGTTTTTGCCGGTTTTTTGAGCAGCTGTACGTACATTTTTTACCATTTCAGCCATTTTTTCATAGCTTCCATGTGAAAAATTCAAACGAGCAACATTCATGCCTGCTTTCATGAGTTTTTCGAGTACGGCGACACTTTCCGTAGCCGGACCGAGCGTACAGACGATTTTTGTTTTGCGGAGTTGTTTTGGCATTTTTTTGATTAATTTTTTTTAGACCCGCCCAGTCTTACACGAAACAGCGAAAAAATCAACCCCCATCTAAAATTTAGATGAGGGCGAAATAGTTTATTTTTCTATTCTGCTGAGGCAGTTGTCACAGATTTTGTACATGCCGACGACACTGATTTTGTCGTGACTGTTCCCACAAAGGGTGCATTTCGTTGCCCCAGCTTTTTTTGAGGAGTTTTCTTCCTTTTTTTCCTCCTCCACACAAGTGCTCATGATCTTTCTCCTTATCCACACATTTTGTTTAAGAAATTAACATCAATCGACACAGGAGTGTCATCAGTTTTTTTTGGTTTAAACAAGCCAACATCTCTCTGGCTAATCCCCAAAAAATCAATATTTTCCTGCA
>CAZJIT010000082.1:0-3186 GCA_964546155.1 uncultured Candidatus Peribacteria bacterium | reverse complement strand
GTCGTGTCCGCGAAATAAACCACTTTCTTGCCGTTTTTCCACGTGCGCCAGCAGAGCTCACTGTCCGCCATAAAAAGAAAATATTCTTCATTGAACCCCGAAAGGCTCTCCCAGAGATCACGTCGCACCACAAAAAAACTACTCTGCAACCAATCCACCTCCTGCGTGAGATTGACATCGAGATCCTGTCGCTCGTCGTGCGCCACCCAGTCCTTAATCACAGGCAGATGTCGCA
Source organism: uncultured Candidatus Peribacteria bacterium (assembly GCA_964546155.1). Lineage (GTDB taxonomy): Bacteria > Patescibacteriota > Gracilibacteria > CAZJIT01 > CAZJIT01 > CAZJIT01. The sequence goes on along the minus strand of CAZJIT010000082.1, from coordinate 2,951 downwards.
AAAATGAACGCCGAGCCAGCTGAAGAAAAAGATTCGGGAAGGCACGAGCCACCAGCGGACGAGAATTATCCCCGTCGTTTTTTTGGGCGGGTCCGAGGATCCCCACCTCCGAGTGAGCGTCCATGTAATTCAAAATCTTCTGCAAAGTGTCCTTCTCCCGCCAGATGATGTCTGGATTGACGATGAGAACGTACTCCCCCTCCGCCTCCTTCGCCCCAAGATTATTTGCCTTGGTGTAGCCCAGATTTTCCTCATTAATAATCACCCGCACGTCTTTTTCATTTTCGAGAGATTTCAGTTTTTGAGCATTTTTCGGATTCACAGAATTATCGACGACGACGACCTTCACCGCAAAATCACCCTCCTGCGCAAAAATACTGCGGACATTTTCGAGGACACGATCCGCTTTTTGGTAATCGACGATGATGACAGTCGCTTTATACAAAGTATTTTTCGAGGTCAGAGGCTAAAACTTTCCGCTCCATTTTAGCAGATTTTTCGAGGATTTGGGATTTGTTTTTTTGGAATTTGCGCTCCGCCGAGAGAATCTCCCGCTCAAAAATATGCACAAAAAACCACAACGCCACCCGTCGCACAAACGCCGAAACCCGCACCCCAAAACCAAAATCCTGAGAAAAATTCTTCGCCAAAACGACCAGCTGACCGAAATAAGAATCCGCCCGCTGAGCCTGAGTTTTATTCTTGCGGTTCTTCTCCCCGAGCTGACGATCGTGCCAGCATACCGCCTCGCTAATCCGCAGACAGCGTTCCCCCCGCCACCGCAGACGATAACACAAATCCACGTCATTTTTGTAATGCAAATCCTCGTCAAAAAGCTCGGACAAATCCTCGAGAAGCGACCGCCGGAAAATCATCAACGCACCCGACGCCCCAAAAATCTCCTCGGTCGGATATTGCCCCGTGTCCTGCTCGCCCTGCCCAACATCAAAAAACCGCTGAGATCTAGTCACGCCCAAACCCACCGAGTCGATCACGCCAGTCTGGCGATTATTCGCAAAATCCCAACGCAAAATCCGCACCCCCGCAAAACTAAAACCAGCCGCCTCACCCAAAGCGTCCGCCACCTTCGCCAAGAAATCCTCCGCATAAACCATGTCAAAACTCGCACAAACGTAAAATTCACCCCGCATTTTTCGCATCAGGTGGTTGTGCCCCTCGGAATGATTGCCGGTACTCTGCGCCAAAATCACCCGCTCGTCCGCCAAAATCTCCGGCATTTCCTCCTGCAAATACCGACTCGCCTGCTTCTGCGGATCATGATCGAGCAGGAGCAATTCAAAATCCTGAAAACTCTGACCGAGCAAACTCCGCAAGCACTGGCGCAAATACTGCGTCTGGCGATAGAGCACGATCCCGATAGTGATGCGAGGATTTTTCATAAAAAAATAATAGCACAAAAGAAAACTTGTGGAAAATGTGTGTAATAAAAAAGTGTGATTTGGGGCTTGCGTGAGCCATTTCATGAAAAAATGTGTAAAACTTGTGTTTAATTAGATTTAATAGAATGTAATGAAACTAAATTATTGCAAGTTAATTTGCTTGTAATAATCTAAAATAATGATAATTTGAACTTAGTTGAATTGAACCTTGAAAACTTGAACAAACCTCTGTAAAATAGAATTAGATAAAAAAGGCTTAAAGAAAATAAAAACAGCTTCAAATGAATGATCCTATCTTGACTGTCGAGCAGGTGGCTGAAATGCTTCAGATTCACCACTTCACAGTGCTAAATTACATCAAACAGGGCAAAATCCGCGCGGCACAGTTGGGTCGTGTGTATCGTGTTCGTCAAAGCGCAGTGGACGACTTTTTAGATGAAGCTATGTTTGCTCCGAGCAAAATCGCTAAGCCAAAAACCAAAAAATCTACACGCAAAGCTCGCTCACTCAAAGTGCCAGCCGAGAAATAAGCCGAAATTCGCAGAGGTGTCCAAGTAAGAAAGACTTTGTCCTTACTTCTTTTAACATAACCAACCTTTGCTATTTAACTGTAACCATTGCGGGAAATTGATTTCCAGTCATGCTAATGATTGTCCGTATTGTGAAACTTCGCTCGTGCGCAAGACCACTTCCCGCCAAGTTTTTCATCCGTATTTTACAAGGCAGTCAAACTCTGCCAAATTAACCACCCTTACTATGAGTTTTGTAAACCGTGTAAGAGGCAGATAGACCTTTTGGAGAAAAGGAAAGTCTAAAATCCCCGGGGTTATTGGGGATTTTTTTGTGCTTCAGAAATATTTGACAAAAAGAAAATAAGTGGTAGCATGAGATAGTTTTAAATTTTGTTTTTTGCACAAATCAGGAAAGGGGAAATATGCACAATGACAATCATGATAAGATTCGCAAAAAAAGTAGTTACGGAGCAAAAAGTGACGTGGTGGGAAAGACACATGAAATGCGCACAGGAAGAGGTGATGCAAAAAAAGTAATCATTGATTCGGAAAATGACCAATTTGCCAAGACAGCAAAAATAAATGCCGCAAAAGCCAATCTAAGAAAAGAGGAGATAAAATCCGAACGTGAAAGTAAGCTCATCGGCAAATCAAAAGGTCAAAATTCCACTTTGGCAAACATAGCGGCCAGAAAACAGGAAGTTGCGAAGAGATTCGAAAATGCAAAGAAAAGTGAAGAGGAATAAAACAAAATTTAATGAAAATCTAACACCCCGCAAAATCTGTGGGGTGTTTTTCTTGCTTTCTCGAGAAAAATCCCTAGAATGAAAATACAGGCACTCGAGCTGAGCCATCACTCAGCAAGCTGGGAGCAGAACGGATAAAACCAAGTAGATCTCCCCGTCCGCTCCACGTCAGGAGAATAAATCAAGCATAAGCATCGGTGGTAACTCTGTCAGTGTGAGGAGCCCGGCACGAAGGTGGCAAGCGCAAAGTAACAAAGTTACGAGCGCAAAACCGCAGTGCGCCGTGTGTGAAA
>CAZJIT010000081.1:0-3199 GCA_964546155.1 uncultured Candidatus Peribacteria bacterium | reverse complement strand
GCCAAAACCTCAGCCAGCCGTAAACGCCCACCCCCACTAGCAAAATCAGCGGTAAAAATACTACGAGCAGTTCAAGCATTTATTATTTCTTAGCTTTTTTGGTGGTTTTGCGAGCCGGTTTTTTGGTCACTTTTTTTACCACTTTTTTGACCGGTTTTTGCGGTGCTTTTTTTGTGATTTTTTTCGCTACCGGCTTTTTCTTGGCCTGAGCTTTTTTCACACTTTTTGCAATCATTTTTTTCGCTTTTTTCACGGTTTTTTTCACCTCTTTTTTGGCGGATTTTTCGAGATCTTTGGCTTGTTTTTCGAGTTGCTTGGCGATTTGTGCGTATTTTTGAGCCAAAACTTTCGCCACCTCACCGCCGTAGTTTTTGGCATCTTCACCGAGCTCGGTCAGACGAGCCTGACTCTCAGCGATAAATTCCTGCACCTCTTTCACATCTTTCATGCCCACCGCACTCTGCCAAATATCCTTGCCGATGTTTTGCGCTTCTTTCGAGAGGACGTTTGCCACATCACCTTTTTTGATCGCCTTGTTAATTTTTTTGCGAAGGTCTGTGCCTTTGTTTTGTGCGAAGAGCAAGCCAAAAACAGCTCCTCCGACAAAAATAATTCCAGAGAAGATTTTGCGTAGAGTTTTCATTTGTGATTTTTAGGTGCTAAATGATGACCCGATTATATCACAAACACTCTCTAAAGTGTACGAATTTTTTTCTCCACCTTGTAAAATTCCAAAATATCATCAACCTGAATTGTTTCTTTGGTATTTACTTTGATTCCGCACTCCTTGCCTTCCTCGACTTCATTTACAGAGTCTTTATCACGCTGGAGGGAGCGAATGCTACCTTCACCGACGACCGTGCCATCTCTGCGAATGCGGAAAAGTGAGTGATTGATCGCCTTGCCACGGACAACCTTACCACCGATGATCATTTCCTTTTTCTTGCTCATGAAAATCGCGAGAATCTTCATCGCACCGATCTCGGTAAACACCTCCTCCGGCTCGAGCAGACCGGCGAGGATCTGTTTCACGTGGTCGAGGAGTTTATAAATAATCGTGTACTCGAGAATCTCAATCCCAACCTTGTCCGCACGGGTTTGCGCCATCGGGCTCACTCCCGCATGAAAACCAAGCACCACAGCGTTACCCGCCTCGGCCATCGCAATGTCAGATTCATTGATCTTGCCCACGCCACCGTGAATCACACGAGTGGTTACCTCGTCATGCTTGATATCTGCGAGAGATGACTTGATCGCCTCGAGAGAGCCGACCGTGTCTGCCTTGAGAATGATTTTGAGTTCTTTCATGCGCCCCTGCTGGATCGCCGCAATAATCTGGCTGATTCCTCCCGCACCTTCTTTGATTCGGCGGTTTTCATTTAGAGTGGCAATTTCGGTTGCTTTTCTGCGAGCGGTTTTTTCATCTGGAACGACCTGAAGGATATCACCCACGTGTGGTGTCTGATCAAAACCCGCCAAGCGCACCGGAGTCGATGGGGGAGCCTGACGCAATCTCTTGCCGGTGTGTGTGATCATGCTTTTTACCTTGCCGTAGATCTCACCCGCCACGAAATTATCCTGAATCGCAAGTGTACCGGTATTGACCACCACCGTCGCTACCGGACCAAACCCCGGATCGAGGTGTGACTCGATCACTGTCGCAATCGCCGGACGGTCAGGATTGGCTTGGAGGTTTTGGACCTCGGCCACGAGCAAAATCGTTTCGAGCAGATCGTCGATACCGGTTTTTTTCAGCGCAGAAACAGGCACCATCGGCGTGTTGCCTCCCCAGTCCTCAGGTGTGAGCTCGTGTTCGGCGAGTTCACCCTTTACACGTTCCGGATTAGCGTCCGGCAAATCCATTTTATTCAAAGCCACGATCACCGGAACTCCAGCGTCTTTGGCGTGATTTATACTTTCGATTGTTTGCGGTTTGATGCCTTCATTGGCCGCCACCACGAGAATGGCAATGTCAGTCACCTGCGCACCACGAGCACGCATCTCCGTAAATGCCTCGTGCCCCGGAGTGTCGAGGAAAGTGATAATTTGATTATTGATCTCCGCCTGATATGCACCGATATGTTGCGTAATTCCTCCGTGTTCACCCTCGGCTACTTTGGTTTTGCGGATCACGTCGAGGATCGAGGTCTTACCATGATCCACGTGTCCCATGATCGTCACCACCGGTGGGCGAGTCTGGAGAGTGTCCTGCTCGTCCTGTGCGAGGAGAGCTTTGAGATTACCCTCGAGCAAATCCTCCGCCCCCGCACTCGAGATGAGTTTCTTGATTTTGACACCGTGCTCCTCGGCCACGAGCGCCGCCGTATCATAATCAATCTGCTGATTGATCGTCGCCAAAATCCCGTTTTTCATCAGATTGCCGATGATTTTCACCGCAGGAATATTTGTCTTCTCCGCAAACTCCTTCACAGAAATAACCTCCGGAATCTCGATGGATCCGTCATTTGATTTCTTGACAATCCTTACCTCTTTTTCTTTCTTGATTTTCTTGTGCTTTTTGGTTGTGCCACTCTTGGATTTTTGCTTCTTTACCTGCTTGAGAATCTCACGATCTTCCTCAGCCTTGATCATTTCTTCGTACTTCTCGGCCGTGTCGGTCGGAGTTTCGTCGTGACTCTCCTCAGCGCTCTCGTCCGCTCCAAAATACGCATCTTCAATACGCTTGGCATCTGCCTTGGAAATGTCTTTTTCTAGGTCAATTCCCAATTCGTCCTGCTCCACGATCATCTCCACATCTTCCGGCATAATTCCGAGTTGTTCGGCGAGTTGCTCTAGATTCAAGTCGTATATTTAAAATGCAAAAGTGCGTGTACTTTAGCTTTTTTTGCCCCCTAAGTCAAGGTTTGGAGGCGGGGTTTTTCTGATTTTCCCGACACAAAAAACACAGCCAATTTCTTGCCGTGTTTTGTGAAGAATTTATTTGTGATTCTCCAGCGCTGCGACTAGGGCATCGTATTCCGTCACCCCGACGAACTCCTCGACCACCGCTCCCTTGCGAAAAATCTTCAATGCCGGAATCCCCCGAATACCGTATTTCGCAGGCGTTTCTTGGTTTTCCTCCACGCTGAGTTTGCCCACGATCGCCGCATCTCCCAGCGCCTCCGCCACCTGATCCACGATCGGCAGCTGCATGCGACACGGACCACACCAATCCGCCCAAAAATCCACGAGCACCGGT
>CAZJIT010000080.1:0-3268 GCA_964546155.1 uncultured Candidatus Peribacteria bacterium | reverse complement strand
TTTTGGGCAACCACTGACTCTGCGTGAGGTGCACCGCTGGCTCTGGGGAATGCGTGCCGACCTCTCCCGTGTGGAGCTGGCTCTACTCGAGCACCGTGGCATCAGCGTCGAGGAGCACGGCGGAGAGAGATATTTTTTTCTCACCGGTCGTGCCAACATCATCAATCTTCGTTTTCGCCGAGAACGCATCGCTAGAGATTTTTGGACAAAAGTCAGCAAATACAACTGGGTTTTTCGGATTGCACCGCACGTCGAGATGGTTTCGATCGCCAACACCCTCGCCATGGGTTTTCCGGAAAATGATTCTGACATCGACCTTTTCGTCATTACTCGCAAAAATCACATGTGGGGAGCGAGATTTTGTCTGACGGCGATGTTGCATCTGCTCGGAGTGCGCCGCCACGGTGAGAAAGTCGCCAAGAGATTTTGTCTTTCGTTTTTCACGACAGAGGAGGCGTTTGATTTTCGGCAGATCGCCAAAAAACCGCTCGATCCGTATTTGGCGCAGTGGATTCTGACTCTCACTCCGGTTTTTGAGGAGGATCACACCATTGCGAAGTTTTGGGGAGCTAACCTTTGGGCACGTGATTATTTTCCGAATTTCACACCGGGCTCACTTGGCAACGTACCCAAACGTGGCATCATCGCCAGCATCATTGTTTTCATTCGTGAGCTGATTTTCAACAAATACACCGAGAAACTCCTCCGCCGCTGGCTTCTCCCTCGGGCAAATGACAAAGCCAAAAAACTCAGTAGCGAGGCCGACGTGGTGATTTCAGATGACATGCTCAAATTCCACGGCAAAGACATGCGCAATCAATTCGTGCGCAAGTGGCGCCAAAATATTCGGGATATCGATCCCGCCGCCGACATCAAATAATTTTTTCATGGAAAACGCAAACGACCCCTTGCGAGAATTACTCAAATCCCAAACCAAACTTTGGCCAACGATTTGGCGTAATTTTCTCGCCGGCATGGCACGTGGACTCGGCTGTGCCACGATTCTACTCATTCTCCTCATAATTTTAATTTTTATTTTTCAATAATATGAATTTCTTAAAAGATAAATCCAAAAACAAGATCGTCCAAAAAACCGAAAAGGCGGTCGAGTCCAAATTCAAATCAATCGTTTCACACCTGAACAGCGACGACCTCTCCGAGTACGTGCGCTATCTGCGCAGCCCGTGGCACATTTGGTGGAATAATTTTTTCGCTGGCATGGCGCGTGGACTCGGTTTCGTGATCGGGGCGACCATTTTGGTTTCGATTTTTGTTTATCTTTTTGTGAATATTTTGGTCAATCTGCCGGTCGTGGGTGAGTCCTTTCAATGGGTCAGCGAAAATGTTAAACTTGAAGAAATCCAAAATTTGGGAAATTCACTTTATCAGCTCACTCAACTCCAGCAGGAGCAAATCGAACTTCTCAAACAACTCGCACGTTAATTTTAAATTTTAGAAAATCATGAAAATCACATTTCACGGAGAAAGCTGCTTCACGCTCGAACACAACAAAACCAAAATCGTCCTCAGCCCGTACAGCAAAGAAATCGGACTCCAGGAGCCAAAACTCGAGGGAGACGTCGTACTCGTCGCTCGTGAGAAAGACCCCGCTTACAACAATTCCAAAGCCGTAACAGGTAAGCCGGTGGTATTTGATTGGCCGGGTGAATACGAAGCCAACGACATTTCGATTCAGGGCATCAGCGTTTATAATTTTTCGAAAGAAGACGGTGAAGAAGACACTGGCGAGGCGACTATTTTTGTAATTCGTTTCGAGGACTTTAGTGTTTGTCATTTGGGTGGACTCGGACATCGCATGCCATCTCGCCTGATTGATAAAATCGGTGACATCGACATTCTTTTTGTACCGGTCGGCGGAAAGGGGAGTATCAACGCCAAAAAAGCCGAGGAGGTCGTGAGCCAGATCGAGCCGCGCATTGCCATTCCGATGCACTACGCCGAGGAGGGCAAGAAAGAAACTCTCGCTCCTGTGGCGGATTTTCTCAAGGAAGTAGGTGCAAGCGGTGTCGAATCAAAAGACAGCTACGAACCAAAAAAGACCGACCTCAACACCGAAAAAACCGAAATCGTCGTGCTCAACGCACAGAGGTAAAAATAATTTAATCCCGTTTTTTACGGGATTTTTTTGTCCCCGTAGTTCAATGGATAGAACAGCTCACTGATATGTTTGATTGGGGGCATTCGCCCCCAAACCCCGCACTTTGGTTCGGTTCTGGCGGTACACGCCCGCCAATCCCTCACGTCGTGAAGGTCGTTCGCAAACACTTTGTCCCCGTAGTTCAATGGATAGAACAGCTCACTCCTAACGAGCTGATACAGGTTCGATTCCTGTCGGGGATACCATTTTAATATATTTATTTATCGACAAAAAAATCTCAGCAGAAAATTATTCCACGAGGACATACTCTGATTTTTCGGCTTATGAAATTGTAAAAACCCCTCGAGATTTTCCCGAGGGGTTTTTTAAATTAACTTATTTGTTAGCTCGACGTATTTGAAATTTTTGATGAAGAGTTTTCATTTGATCGTGAAGATTTTTCATTGTATTGAAATCATCTTCGGTCACATTCTCCAAAACCTCAGTGAAACCTTTTTCTTCCATGGCATTCTGCCACTCCTCAAATGTTTCAAATTGATTCAACCCAAAACCTTCACGCACACCTCTCTCTTGATTTTGACCACCTCGCTTACCACACATTTCCTTTTGCATACCAAGCTCCTCGGCAATCTCTTTGGCAGTTTCCATGTCGCCGTTTTGATGTGCTTCATGCATTTCTACCAACTTATTAAATTTTTCCTCTGTGATCTCAGAGAATGGACCTTGGAGACCAGCGTCTTCGTGAATCTGCACCCACGTAGCATAATCTCTATCTTCCATGGCCTGCATGATACTTTCTCTCACTTCAGAATCCATCTGAAAATTTCTCATCTCACCCTCTCCTCGAAATGCACTCACCGAGCCAGCTGTACCCAAAACAGTACTTCCCGCCAGCAAAATCGCTACTAAATTTTTGTTCATAATCTTTTTTAATAAATATTTTGAAGTGCGCCTTCATTATCTGATACGCAAATTTTCAAAATTTTCTTTCGTTTTTTTAGGATTGGTTTTTTCGGGAACGATACCACGAGGAGTAAGTATTTTCTCTGCTCGAAACAAATTTTCACCCATTTTTTCTCCGAGAAACAATAATCTTTTTTGTTCTGGCAATTTTTCTATAAGCTCTGTATTAACCTGCCATTCTTGATT
>CAZJIT010000079.1:0-3364 GCA_964546155.1 uncultured Candidatus Peribacteria bacterium | reverse complement strand
CCAACGCACCGGACAGCGAGGTGATTCTCCTTTTCAAGGAATTTGACGACGTGATTTCATGCAGCATTCGAACCACTTCACCGACCATCGATGCGACTCAGATTGCGAAGGAATTCGGAGGTGGCGGGCACGTGCAAGCCGCCGGTTTCAAAGTGCCAAATAAATCTCTCCAAGAAGTCGAAAATGAAGTTATCGAGGCGATTAAAAAATTCCAAAAGAAACGCCTCAACCGCCCAAACCAAACTCCGATCGCACCTCCAAAACCCGAAAAAATCGAGAGAGAAATTATTATCGACGCACCGCAAAAATCTCCGGAAAAAACCGAAACACCGGAAATCAAAAAACCAACCATCGGCGCCAATCACCCTTTTATCCAAAATCTCCAAACCCAAAAAACCGAAAAACCGGAGGAAAAAATGCAATTTTCCACAGCGGAGTTTGGTAGCGATCACGAACCCAAAAAAACAATCGTGGACGAGGTGAGTCAGGCCGGCAGAGAGCAAACCTCTGAGAAAAATTAGCAAAAAAACCAAAGCGTGCTAAAATAAAAACATGAAAAAGAAAACCAACAACATTCTCGCACTCGTGACTTGCAGCTTCATTATTTTTGCGAGTTTTTGGTGCATGAATCACCCGCAGGTGACCATGCGCAACGGTTTGGCGAACGTGTTGGCGGACGAAGGAATTGTAAAATTAAATCCCGGTTCATGGGATTTGGACGGAGATGAGGGTTTGCAAATCGAAGGAAACGAAACGGGTGTGGATTCGAAAGATGGACAAAAAATCTACGCTAGCGAAAACGAAGGCATCATGGGATTTTTGAATCACACCGTAGATTTCGCACTTCTGACAATCGGCTCACTGGCGATCCTCGGCGTCATCGTCGGCGGTATGCTGATGATCATCGGCAGCATGAAAGGCAACACAGAGGGTGTCGAGTCCGGCAAAAACGCAGTCGTCTATTCACTCATCGGACTGGCACTCGTTTTCTTATCTTATTTCATCGTCAGCGTCACCCAAACTATACTTTATAGTTAATGTCTGAAATAAAAAAAATCTACACACTTATCGACCAATTTCTCAAGGAGGCTCAGATGCCTCCCGTTTTAGTTATTTTGGGTCCGACCGCCAGCGGCAAGACCTCACTCTCACTCGAGATCGCCAAGAAATATAACGGTGAAATTATTTCGGCAGACAGTCGTCAGGTTTATCGAGGGATCGACATCTCCTCTGTCAAAATCAAGCCCGAGGAAATGCAGGGAATTCCGCATCACCTGCTCGATATCCGTGATCCTGATCAGACCCTCACGGCACAGGAATGGAAAAAACTGGCCGAGGAAAAAATCAGGGAAATTCATGTCAAAAATAAACTCCCGATCGTGTGCGGCGGGACGACACTTTACATTTCGTCCTTGGTCAATAATTTTGATTTTGCGAATGTCCAACCCGATCCAAAACTCCGCCAAGAATTGGAAAAAATGACGACCGAAAATCTGGCGAAAAAACTAGCCGACCTCTCCCCTGCCGACGCCCAAAAAATCAACCCCAAAAACAAACGCCACCTCGTGCGAGCGGTCGAAGTTGCTCTCTCCGAAAAACCGAAATCCACCCAAAAACCCCAATTCGCATTTCTCGAAATCGGAATAAACTGGGACCGAAAAAAACTCTACCGGCGCCTCGACCAAAGAGCTGAGGGGTATTTCGCAGACGGACTGATCGACGAAACCAAAACCATCATCGCCAAATATTCACCCGACCTCCCCGCCCTGACCAGCTTCGGTTACGCCGAGGTTTTGGAATATTTACGAGGGGAAATCACGCTCGAGGAAGCCATCGCCAAGAACCAACAACGCAACCGCAACTACGCCAAACGCCAAATCACTTGGTGGAAAAAAGACCCAAACATTCACTGGGTTGAGGGGGAATTACTTTGATTTTTGCGCTAAAATATGCTAAAATGTAGCTAGTAAAAAACAAACATGTTCAAAAGTCTAAAAATAAAAAGCGCACTCGCCTACCTGATCGTCGCCATCGCCGAAAGCATGGTGATGATTTATTTGCGTAACGCTCAGATAGACTTCACGAACAAAAATACCCTGATTCTTTTTATCGCCGGTACGACGGTCGGTTTCGTGCTCAACATGATCGTGTACGAATTTTTGATCAACATTCGCCTGCACAAAATCACCGGAGAAATCGACAACCTCGTGAGTGGCAGAAGTTACGAAGAAATAGACGAGCGTTCACCCGACGAACTAGGAATTTTTGCGAGATTTTTTAATGAAATGACAAGACAAATCGAGGGCATCGCCGGCAACCTCCGCAACGCCGAACGCCTCTCGGACGAGATCGGACTCGCCGCCAAAATCCAGTCCGACGTCCTTCCGAAAAAAGCTCCGGTGATCCCCGGCATCGAGATGGTCGCCAAGACTCGCTCCGCTGCCGAGATCGGTGGTGACAGTTTCGATTTTATCAAAAGCAACAACCAGACGATGTTTTATATCGGTGATGTGACGGGGCACGGCGTGCCGGCCGGTTTGATTATGATGATGGTAAATATTCTTCTGCGTGCTTTTGCGCCGATGCACCAAAAAACCAGCGACATTCTCGTCAAAACCAACTCAATCATTCACCCGAGAATCGCTGCCAACATGTTCATGACCCTCGTGATGTTGCGCTGGGACGAAGAAGATCAAAGATTATTTTACACCGGTTGCGGACACGAGCACTACCTCCACTACAAAGCCAGCACCGGCAAATGTGAGGCCGTAAAATGCGGTGGCATCGCCCTCGGAATGGTGCCCGATATCAAAAATATGGTTCAAGAAAAAGAAATTAATTTCCACGAAGGCGACATTCTCGTGCTCTACACCGACGGTATCGCCGAAGCCAAAAACCCTCAAGGTGAAATGTTCGGCGTAGAAAAATTACGTCAAACCGTCGAGGAATTCGGTGGACGCACCAGTTCAGACAGCATCTTCGACAACATCAGCCGCAAGTTCGGAGAATTCGTCGGAAAATACGATGACCAAAAAGACGACATCACGCTCATCGTCCTCAAAAACCGTGGCAAACATTTCTCACAAGAATCAATCAAGCTCGAGGTAAACAAACGTCACCTCCAAGAAGACAGCCCGATCTGGACTTGGTAATTATTTTTGGAAGTCGATCCCCCCGCTCCCAAATAAAATCTCCGTGTCGATAAATTCGTAAAACAAATCAAATAATTTGTCCGACTCGGCTTTTTTTATATTTTCCGAAAACTTCTGCTCGCTCACCTCCCCCGCCAAATATTGATTGTACGTTTCCTCCGCCAAAACAAAATCATCAAGCTCGACCAGTAAATTTTTGGAACTCGGACGAG
>CAZJIT010000078.1:0-3381 GCA_964546155.1 uncultured Candidatus Peribacteria bacterium | reverse complement strand
TTCAGAGTAACACGAAAATTTTTTTTTAGCAAGGGTATTTTGTTGTGACTTTTTATTTTTGGCTTAAATGCAACAAAATTTTAGTTTTAATTTTTGTTATTTTTTCACGAAATTCTGTCCGCCGATGTCTTGAATGTAGCCCTTCATTTCGAGCATGCTGAGGGCGACGGCGACTTCGCTTGCGCTGAGTTTTGAGTTTTTGGTGATGGCGTCGATGTGCATCGGTTCACGAGTGAGCAGGGCGAGAATGAGTTGTTCACGTGGATTGGTTGGAGCGACGCGTTGGGTTTCGCGGAAGGCGGGCAAGTCCTCAATCTCGAGTGCTTTTAGAATATCCTGCGCCGAAGTAATGGCTTGTGCTTGACCCGATTTTATCAAATTATTCGTACCCTCAGAAGTGCTGGAGAAGACCGACCCCGGTACCGCGAAAATTTCTTTACCTTGCTCAATCGCCATAGTGGCAGTGATGAGTGAGCCGGATTTTTCGCTAGCCTCTGTGACCAAAACGCCTTGGGATAGTCCGGAAACAATGCGATTGCGTGCTGGGAAATTTTGGCGAAACGGTTCGGTGCCGGGTTTGTATTCCGAGAGAATTGCACCACCACGACTTAGAATTTCACATGCCAAATTATGATTTTGTGCCGGATAAATTTGGTCAATTCCACAACCCAGAACGGCTACAGTGCGACCATTTACTGCGAGAGTAGCCCGATGCGCCTCGCTATCCACTCCGATTGCCAAGCCCGAAACAATGGTCAGACCATTGCTCGCCAATTCGCGTACAATTTCGTCTGTTACTTGTCTTCCGTAGCTCGAAATTTTGCGTGGACCTACTACTGTAAAATATTTCTGAGTATCAGGTTGAAATTGCCCACGGGCAAAAAGCCACGCTGGAGCATTTGGAATATTTTTGAGTTGTTCCGGGAAATCCGCATCATTTTCATGGATCAGCCTTGCTTCCATTTTTTCCAATTCTGCCATGATCTGATCTGGGTCGAGGTGCTTGCGTGCAGCGATTGCCTCTTTCACAAAATCGGCTTCTACACCGGCTTCAAGCCAGTCACCACCCTTGATTTTCCAGAGAGCTTCGGGACCCCAAATTGCCAAAAGCCGACGCAAACGGAGTGGCGTCATCTTCGGTAAATGGATCAGCGCGACAAGAAATTTATCCATGAGGAGGCTTAAGTTGGATCATAGAGGGTCGCCCTCGCCTTAGTATGAAATAAGCAAACCAGACAGCTTATTTCACACACGGCGCCCTACGGCTCTGAGCTTGGCACTTCGTGCTGACGCTCTGGACGCCTCCGGTCGGGCTCCTCACACTGGCATTGGTGCTCGGGACGGGACTTGAACCCGTACGATGTTGCCATCAGGGGATTTTAAGTCCCCGGCGTCTACCAATTCCGCCACCCGAGCAGACTCTCTGATTTTAGACAAAAATTTGTTATACTGCAACTGATGATTCAAACCAAACTTACACATACTTTATTAAGTACCACAGCATCTCGTATAAAGCTGCTCAATGATAAGCTGGGAATTCGCACCATTGCGGATTTTCTCGAATATCTCCCGCGGGGTTATGAGGATTTGTCTCAGATTTCCGCTCTCAAGGAATTTCGCATGGATCAGGTGAGAGTGGCGGAGGGGACTTTGGGGCCGATTAGTTCCAAGCGTTTGCGGGGTAAAATGACAATTCAGAAGGCGCTTTTTACAGATAAATCCGGTGAGAGTCTCGAGTGTGTTTGGTTTGGGCAAGCGCATCTCAAAGAGATGTTTGCGATCGGGGATCACGTACTTTTGGCAGGCAAAATTAAGTTTGATAAGGGCAAAAAAATTCTCAATGCGCCAAAAATTGAGCGGACGAAAAAAGGTGAGAGCGTGCATCTTGGCAAGATTATTCCGATTTATCCCGCGACGGAAAAGCTATCGGCCAAATGGCTCCGCGAAAAAATTATTTTGCTCAAAAATTATTTTAAGGAAATGCCGGATTTTTTGCCGGAAGAGATTATTTTGGGTCAGAAATTAATGCGCCGAAACGAGGCGATGTATCAGTTGCATTTTCCCGAGAGCCACGCGAAGTTGCAGGAGGCGAAGGCGAGAATCGCCTTTGAGGAGGCGTTTAGTTTTCAGTTGGCGGCGCTTTTGCGCAGGAAAGAATATCGCTCGCAGGTCCATAGCCCGGAAATCAAATTGGACGTCGAGGTAATCAAGAAATTTATTTCCTTGCATAAATTCACCCCGACTAATGCTCAGAAGATAGCGCTTTATGAGATTTTGCAAGATATGGAAAAATCCGTGCCGATGGTGCGCTTGCTCCAGGGTGATGTTGGAAGTGGCAAGACTTTTGTGGCGGTGGGAGCGGCAGTCAATGCGATTGAGGCGGGGTATCAGGTTGCCTTTCTTGCTCCGACGGAGATTTTGGCGAGACAGCATTTTAACAAGATTTCGGCGCAACTTTCGGGAGAAAATATTTCTGTGAAATTATTGCTCGGGAGTACGAAAGCCAAGGAGAAAAAGGAAATTAAAGCGGGGCTTGCGAGTGGGGAAGTACATTTCGTGGTGGGGACGCATGCACTCTTGACCGAGGACGTTGCGTTTGCGAAATTGGGTTTGGCGATTGTTGATGAGCAGCATCGTTTCGGGGTGGAACAACGTGAAAAATTGCGTCAGCATAATACTCCACATTTTCTCGCTTTGTCCGCAACACCGATTCCTCGTTCGCTTGCACTGGCGCTTTTTGGCGATACGGACGTGTCTGTGATTTCCGAAATGCCACAGGGTCGCGAGCCAATTTTAACCAAAGTCGTGCCCGAAAAAAATCAAATTAAGGCGCAATATTTTATCGAGGAGGAGGTGAAAAAAGGTCGACAGGCATTTTTCGTTTACCCGCTTGTGAATGATTCTGAGTCGGAGAAATTGGCGAATGTGAAATCCGCAAATGAGGCTTATAAGTCGCTCAAGGATTTTTATAAAAATTGCAAAGTGGGGCTGATTCACGGGCAGATGAAAGCCGAGGATAAGAAAAAAATTATGCAGGATTTCGCAGAGAATAAAATTCAGATTTTGGTATCGACGTCGGTGATCGAGGTCGGGGTCGATGTGCCGAATGCGACGGTGATGGTGATCGAGGGGGCGGAAAGATTTGGTTTGGCGCAGTTGCATCAGTTTCGCGGGCGCGTCGGTCGAGGTGGCGGAAAGAGTTATTGTTTCTTGTTTACGAGTCGGGGTGTGGATTACAAAAACGCACGCCTTGATGCGCTTGAGCAGACGACTGATGGTTTTAAACTTTCTGAGATTGATCTGAGTTTGCGTGGGCCGGGTGCGATTTTCGGGACTTTGCAAAGTGGTTTTCCGGATTTTCGTATGGCGAATTTGCTCGAC
>CAZJIT010000077.1:0-3401 GCA_964546155.1 uncultured Candidatus Peribacteria bacterium | reverse complement strand
ACAAACTTAAAGAATATTTGACCAAAAGAGAGGAAATCAGTCCTCAAGAAAGAAAATTAATTAAAGATAAAATCAAAAGAGAATACGCCGAATCAATCACAAACGAAAAAGATAAAAAATTATTCGAGAAAGGAGTGGATAAAAAAGAGGATCTGATGAATACGGAAATAGACAAACTCACTCCAGAGGAAAAGGAACTACTCGAAAAGGATCTCAGCGCTCCAGTCGCAAAAACACCTGAAGCTCCTGACTCTCCTAACTCTCCTGAAGAAAAAAGTGAATATCTCCACAAAAATATCCCGGGCACACAGGAGGAATTCGATGCGATGGTCAAGGAAAAATATGGAGATGGTATGCAGGCTAAAGCCATGAAAGCGATTATCGACATCATGGCACGCTACATCGGAATCCCGAAAATCCAGCGCACTCCAGATGGCAAATTGGCGATGAGCTGGTTTGGTAATCCGGAAATGAAAAGCACGGCAAAAATAGAAACCAACACCTCGAACATAACCGATTTGGAAATAAAAAAGACAGCTGACGAATTCATCAAAAATGCCACGGAAAATCTCAAAAAAATGCAGGGTGAGGATCCTGATTTTGATGTTCAAAAATATGTCGAAAATATTAATCAGGCCACGAAAGATATTGCTAGCGGATTGCTAAACGGGGTGGATAAGGCCAAACAAAATGAATATCTGAAAAAATATTACGAGGATTTTGCCGATGGATCAAATAGTTTCAAAAAATATCTGAAAGAAAAAAATCTGATCTAAAAATAAATTGCCATTTAAGCCCTGACAAGGGCTTTTTTTGTACTTGAAATTATGCTAAAATCCTAGCATGAAACTCACAGAAATTACTATCTCAGAGGCGCAAAAAGCGCTTCGTGAAAAGAAAATCTCGGCAGTGGAACTGACAGAGGAAGCCCTCTCACAAGCCGAAAAAACAGAATCAAAGATTAATTCGTTCGTGACGCTGACTCCCGAGGTCGCACGTGAGCAGGCCAAGGCGGCTGATGCACGCTTGGCGAAAGGTGAGCAAGCTCCCCTGCTCGGGATTCCTTTGGCGGTGAAGGATTGTTTTTGCACGAAAGGCACTCGCTCGACTAATTCTTCGCACATGTTAGAGAATTTTATTCCGCCGTATGATGCAACAAGCTACGCCCGAGTAAAGGCTCAGGGCAGCGTGATGATCGGCAAAACAAATACTGATGAATTTACAATGGGAAGCTCGACTGAAACTTCTTATTTCGGGACGACGGCTAATCCGTGGGATACGGAAAGGGTGGCAGGTGGCTCAAGTGGTGGAAGCGCGGCAAGTATTTCTACGGGGACAAGTCTGGGTGCGCTCGGGACTGACACTGGTGGTTCGATTCGTCAGCCGGCTGCGTTTTGTGGTTGTTCTGGAATTAAGCCGACTTATGGTCTGATTCCTCGTACGGGCGTGATGAGCATGGCAAGTTCTTTGGATACGATTGGTTGTTTTGCGAAGACTTGCGAGGATTTAGCGATCATTCTCAAGGAAATGGCAGGTCCGGATAAAAAAGATGTGACTGCATCTTCTCAGGAAATTCCGGATTATTTGGCGCATCTCGATGGCAATATCGCTGGTATGCGCATTGGAATTCCGAAAGAGTTTTTTGTAGAGGGGTTGGATTCTGAGGTGGAAAAACGCACTCAGGAAGCCATCGACCAGTTCAAAAAAATGGGGGCTGAGGTGGTGGAGGTTTCATTGCCACACACAAAATACGCAATTGCGACTTACTACATTATCGCTCCGGCGGAGATCAGCTCGAATATGGCACGCTATGATGGGATTCGTTACGGTCATCGCACCGAGAATAATCCTGAAAATCTGATTGATTTTTATGAGAAAACAAGAAGCGAGGGTTTCGGTGCGGAGGTGAAGCGTCGCATAATGATTGGAACTTATGTGCTTAGTGCGGGTTATTATGATGCATACTACAAAAAAGCACAAAAGGTACGCACGCTCATTCGCAAGGATTACGATGAGGCATTCCAAAAAGTAGATGCCCTCGTGACTCCGACCACTCCGACGCCTTCATTTAAGATTGGGGAGAATGTATCCAATCCGCTCAAAATGTACCTCAATGACATTCTCACTGTTTCGGCGAATATGGCCGGTGTCGTGGGCATGTCGATCCCGTGTGGTTTTGCGGAGGGGTTGCCGGTAGGTTTGCAAATTCTCACTCCGCAATTCGCAGAAACCACCGCTCTGAAAATTGGCGATGCCTATCAAAAAGTTACAGATTTCCATAAAAAATATCCTCAACTTTAATGTTTGAGCTCAAAAAAGTAAGTAAATTCTACGGTCAAAATCGAGTCCTCACTGAGGTTGATTTTTCGGCTCAAAAAGGTGATTTTATCATCATCACGGGACCGAGTGGGGCTGGTAAATCCACTCTGATAAATTTGCTCATCGGGGCAGACAAACCGACTTCCGGCAGCATCGAAATCAACGGACAAAAAATCGAACACATGACTCCTGATCAGTTGCAATTTTATCGCAGGAAGGTCGGGATTGTTTTTCAGGATTACAAATTATTGCGCAAAAAAACGGTCTATGAAAATATCGCTTTTGCGCTGGAGGTGTGTGATACTCCTGAATCTGAAATCAAAAAGCGTGTTCCTCAGCTCATAAATATGGTCGGCTTGGTGGGCAAAGAAAATCGCTTCCCGAACCAACTCTCGGGTGGTGAGGAGCAGCGTGTGGCGATTGCTCGAGCACTTGTTCATTATCCGGAAATGTTGCTGGCGGACGAGCCGACCGGTAATCTCGACACCGATAATTCTCGTTCGATTGCCAAGTTACTTTTGGATATTAATGAAAAAATGGGAACGACGGTGCTCATCACGACGCACGATCCGCAGATGCTCGAGTGGCTCCAAAAGCGTGTGATTCAGATTCGTGAAGGAAAGATCTGGGAAAAATATGAAAGTGGAGTTGAGGTTACACACACGATTATCGATGATGAGGTGGTGAGATTTCCAGATGGCACGATGATCGAAAAAGAAACTGTGAGTATCGACGTAATCCAAGAATAATGGCTCAAATCCGCAATATTTTCGTGTGCCAAGAATGCAGACAAACCACCACTAAGTGGTCGGGTAAATGTCCAAACTGCGGAGCTTGGAACTCGCTCGTGGAGGACGCCGTCAGCAGTGATGATTTCAAAAATATCGAAAAGGCCGCCCCGCTCGTACCCCAAAAAGCCGATGCAAAAATCACGCACAAACACCTTCCGACCAAAATCGGTGAGGTGGATTTAGTCTTGGGTGGAGGTATCTCGAGCAACGCCCTGACACTCCTCGCCGGCAACCCGGGAATCGGAAAGTCCACTCTCGCACTCCAAATCGCAAGTGGAATCGAGGGTAAAG